>JAIXOW010000444.1 GCA_027486615.1 Oxalobacteraceae bacterium
AAACGGATAGTCCAACTGTGAGTGCAGCTCAAGCTGTGATTACTGCTGAAGCAGCGAGCATTGCCTTACAAGCCACTGTGGATCACGCAAAACTATTAGGCATCGCTATCAATGTCGCTATCACCGATAGCGCGGGTGTGATGGCAGGTTTTTTACGTATGCCAGGTGCGTTTTTACATTCCATTGATATCGCCATCGATAAAGCTTATACCTCAGCCAGCTTCGGTTTCCCTACTAGTCAATGGATGAAAGTCTTGGAAGGTGATGCAGCATTGCGCGTTGGTCTGCCTTTGCGACCACGCTTAGTGATCTTTGGTGGTGGACTACCAATTATTGAAAAAGGTGTGCGCATCGGTGGTATTGGTGTCTCAGGTGGATCAGCCGAAGAAGATGAAGAATGTGCACGTGCAGGATTAAAAGCCATTGGTTGTGCTTGAGTGAGTGCAAGCTCAATAAGTTGCAAGAGTTTTTAAAGAGTGATTACCACAGTATATAAAGTGAATTAAAACAGGAAATAACATGAAACAGTTTCATAATTTTATTAACGGTGTTTTTGTACCTACCAGTAAAACATTTGAGAAACGTACGCCTATTAGTAATCAAGTGATAGGCCTCGCGCATGAAGCAGGTCAAGCTGAAGTTGATGCTGCCGTTAAAGCTGCGCGTGCTGCATTGAATGGTGAGTGGGGCAAGATGTCAGTGGTAAAGCGTGTAGAAATGCTTTATGCAGTGGCAGATGAAATCAATCATCGCTTTGATGAATTTTTAGAAGCAGAGTTAGCTGACACAGGTAAGCCACATTCTTTAGCTTCCCATATCGATATTCCACGTGGTGCAGCAAATTTTAAAGTCTTTGCAGACATCATTAAAAATGCACCGACTGAAAGCTTCACCATGACCACACCAGATGGTGGTACGGCAGTGAGCTATGGTTTACGTACACCACTGGGTGTGATTGGTGTTGTGTGTCCATGGAATTTACCGCTCTTACTCATGACATGGAAAGTCGGTCCTGCACTCGCATGTGGCAATGCAGTAGTAGTGAAGCCTTCAGAAGAAACGCCTGCTACAGCGACTTTATTAGGTGAAGTCATGAATAAAGTCGGTATACCAAAGGGCGTCTATAACGTAGTGCATGGCTTTGGTCCAAATTCAGCAGGTGAATTTTTAACGCGTCATCCTGATGTTGATGCGATTACCTTCACAGGTGAAACGCGTACTGGTGAGGCCATCATGGCAGCTGCAGCAAAAGGTGTGCGTCCTGTTTCGTTTGAGCTCGGCGGTAAGAACGCAGGCATCGTATTTGCGGATGCTGATTTTGATAAAGCAATTGCAGGAATTACACGCAGTACGTTTGAAAACTGCGGACAGGTTTGCTTAGGTACAGAGCGTGTGTATGTTCAGCGTCCTATCTTCGATAAATTTGTCGCTGCATTAAAAGAAAAAGCAGAGTCATTAAAAATAGGTCCACCGAATGAACCTGGTGTGGGTTTAGGTCCGCTCATCTCTGCAGAACATAAAGAAAAAGTGATGGCGTATTACGCTAAAGCGCGAGCAGAAGGCGCCAAGGTTGTAACTGGTGGTGGTGCACCTGATATGAAAGGTGAGTACGCACAGGGTCATTGGGTGCAACCGACTATATGGACTGGTTTGCCTGAATCATCGCCGATTATTCGTGAAGAAATTTTTGGACCTTGCTGTCATATCGCTCCCTTTGATACAGAAGAAGAAGCGATCGCTTTAGCCAATGACACACCATATGGTTTAGCGACGACAGTCTGGACATCAGATTTATCTACTGCACATCGTATGGCATCTGCTATCAAGGTAGGTTTGTGCTGGATTAATAGTTGGTTCCTGCGTGACTTACGCACGGCATTTGGTGGATCGAAAGCATCTGGCATAGGTCGTGAAGGTGGTGTGCACTCACTGGAGTTCTACACTGATCTGCGTAATGTCATGATCAAACTTTGAAGAACGGAGAATTGTTATGGCAATGAATGCAGATACGATTAAACGCTATGGTGATGAACTCTATCAATCACTCATAGCTTGTACACCGATAGATCCACTCACGAATCGTGAGCCTGATATCACGATAGAAGATGCGTATCAAATTCAGCTGCGCATGATACAGCGCCGTTTGGATGCAGGTGAGATTGTGATTGGTAAAAAAATTGGTGTGACCAGTAAAGTGGTGATGGATATGTTGGGTGTCAATCAACCTGACTTTGGCCATCTCTTATCCGGCATGGTGTTTAACGAAGGTGAGGCAGTGGACACCAGCAAAATGATTGCGCCTAGAGCAGAAGCAGAAGTCGCTTTTTTATTAGCTAAAGATTTGACCGGTCCTGGTGTGACTGCAGAAGATGTATTGCGTGCAACCGAATGTGTGATGCCTTGTTTTGAAATTGTCGATTCGCGCATTAAAGACTGGAAAATAAAAATTCAAGACACGGTTGCAGATAATGCGTCTTGTGGTGTGTTTACCTTGGGTGGTGTGCGTCGTAGTCCACGTGATATTGATCTCGCATTAGCCGGTATGGTGTTAGAAAAAAATGGCGAGATCATCAGTACATCGTCAGGCGCATCGGTACAAGGCTCTCCTGTGAATTCAGTGGCATGGCTCGCTAACACCTTAGGTGCTTATGGCATTACCTTAAAAGCAGGCGATGTGATTTTATCCGGATCACAATCACCACTCGTGCCAGTTAAAGCAGGAGATAGTTTGTATTGTGCCGTAGGTGGACTGGGTAGCACTTCAGTTCGCTTTATATAGGGCGCATCATGGATCTCCAATTAAAAGGACAGCATGCGTTAGTGAGTGGTTCAACTGCGGGCATAGGTTATGCGATTGCAGATGCACTCGCAGCTGAAGGCGCAGTCGTCACAATCAATGGCCGCACTACTGAAGGCACTGAGCGCGCTAAGAAAAAATTATTAGCCGCGCATCCCCATGCTGAGATACATGCAGTGGTAGCAGATGCAGGTACGGCAGAAGGATGTACTGCATTAGCGAATAGCAGTAAGCAGTTTGATATTTTGGTAAACAATATGGGCATCTTCGATCCCAAACCTTTCGCCACTATTCCTGATGCAGATTGGCAGCGATTTTTTGAAGTCAATGTCATGAGTGGTGTGCGTCTATCACGTGCACTATTACCTGGCATGTTGCAACGTAATCATGGTCGCATCGTATTTATTTCTAGTGAGTCTGGTATTTGCCCACCTGCAGAGATGGTGCATTACGGTATGACTAAGTCTGCGCAATTATCTATTTCACGTGGTCTTGCTGAAACATGTGCAGGAACAGCAGTGACAGTCAATAGCGTTTTACCCGGACCTACTTTAACCGAAGGTGCAAAAGATTTTTTCGACAAACTCGCAGCAGCCCAAGGTGTGAGTTTTGATGAAGCAGCAAAAGCATTTTTTGAACAAGCACGTCCTACTTCTTTGTTACGTCGTTTTATACAACCTGAAGAAGTAGCAGCCATGGTGGCTTATGTATGCAGTCCAAAATCAGCGGCCACGAATGGTGCAGCTTTACGTGTTGATGGCGGCGTAGTTAGAAGCCTAGTGTAAGTTTTATCTCAGGAGTAATAGCGATGACCAAGAAAATTAAATGCGCATTAATCGGGCCGGGCAATATCGGTACAGATTTATTAGCGAAGTTACAGCGCAGTCCAGTTTTAGAACCAGTATGGATGGTTGGAATTGATCCTAATTCCGACGGTTTAAAGCGTGCGCGTGAAATGGGAATTAAAACCACAGCAGATGGCGTTGATGGCTTGCTGCCGCATGTGAAAGCGGACGGTATACAAATCGCTTTTGATGCAACCAGTGCTTATGTACATGGGGAGAATTCACGCAAGCTCACAGAGTTAGGTGTGATGATGATTGATCTCACGCCTGCTGCGATTGGACCTTTTTGCGTACCGCCTGTGAATTTAAAGGAGCATGTGGGTAAGCGCGAAATGAATGTCAACATGGTCACTTGCGGTGGACAAGCAACCATACCGATGGTGGCGGCAGTGTCGCGTGTACAGCCTGTTGCGTATGGCGAGATTGTAGCAACTGTGTCGAGTCGTTCAGTAGGTCCTGGTACACGCAAAAACATTGATGAATTTACCCGTACCACTGCAGGTGCCGTTGAAAAAGTGGGTGGCGCTAAAAAAGGTAAAGCGATCATCATTATTAATCCTGCTGATCCTCCACTCATCATGCGTGACACTGTGCATTGTTTGACTGAAGGTGTACCTGACCAAGCCAAGATCACAGCATCTGTGCATGAAATGATTAAAGAAGTACAGAAATATGTGCCTGGCTACAAACTCGTGAATGGCCCTGTGTTTGATGGCAACCGCGTCTCTGTATTTTTAGAGGTAGAAGGTTTGGGTGATTACTTACCTAAATATGCAGGTAACCTCGACATCATGACCGCAGCAGCTGCACGTACAGCAGAAATGTTTGCGGAAGAAATTATCGCTGGCAAGCTCACGCTGCAAGCCGCTTAAGTAGAAAGGACAGCATCATGAATTTACAAGGTAAAAAAATCACTGTCCATGACATGACACTGCGTGATGGCATGCATCCTAAGCGTCATTTAATGACCTTAGATCAAATGAAAAGCATTGCATGTGGATTGGATGCAGCTGGTGTGCCATTAATTGAAGTCACACATGGTGATGGCTTAGGCGGTTCTTCTGTCAATTATGGTTTTCCTGCACACACCGATGAAGAATATTTGGGTGCAGTGATTCCTTTGATGAAGAAAGCAAAAATCTCTGCATTGCTATTGCCCGGAATAGGAACAGTTGAACATCTGTTGATGGCAAAAGACTTAGGCGTTTCTACTATCCGTGTTGCTACCCATTGCACAGAGGCTGATGTGAGTGAACAGCACATTACTAAAGCGCGTGCATTAAATATGGACACCGTTGGTTTTCTGATGATGGCGCATATGAGTAGTCCCGAAGCTTTAGTTACACAAGCTAAGCTCATGGAAAGCTATGGCGCAAATTGTATTTATGTGACCGACTCTGCAGGTTATATGTTGCCTGCTGATGTGACTTCACGCATTACTGCAGTCCGTCAGGCCTTAAAACCAGAAACAGAATTAGGTTTTCATGGTCATCACAACATGGCGATGGGTATTGCGAATTCACTCGCCGCAGTTGAAGCAGGTGCAAATCGTATTGATGCAGCAGCAGCAGGTTTAGGTGCAGGTGCTGGTAACACACCGATGGAAGTGTTTATCGCAGTATGCGCACGGATGGGAATTAATACGGGTGTGGATGTATTTAAAATTCAAGACGTCGCTGAAGATTTAGTGGTGCCTATTATGGATCATGTGATTCGTATCGATAGAGATTCACTCACCTTAGGCTATGCCGGTGTGTATTCAAGTTTCTTATTGTTTGCGAAACGTGCTGAAGCAAAATACGGCATACCGGCACGAGATTTATTAGTTGAGTTAGGTCGTCGTGGCATGGTGGGTGGTCAAGAAGACATGATTGAAGACACAGCGATGACGATGGCACGTGAATTAGCTGATAAAGCTGGAAAGAGAGCGGCAGCATGAAACTCGATAAAGCAACCATAGAAAAATTGGCAGAGCATTTAGAAAACTGCCAACTACAAGCTAAAGACACGACCAAGATTACGGATGATTATCCTGATATGGATTGGGATGATGCGTATGCCATTCAAAACATGATCAAAGCTCGCAAGTTAGCGCGTGGTTTGAAATTAGGTGGTTTGAAAGCCGGTCTGACTTCGCATGCCAAGATGAAGCAAATGGGTGTAACCACACCGGTGTTTGGTTTTATGACGAAAGATTATGAAATTGCGGATGGTGGTGATTGCAAAACTTCGGAACTCATACATCCTAAAGTCGAGCCAGAAATTGCTTTCATGACGAATAAACCATTGCGTGGACCTGGTTGTCATATCGCTGCTGTTTTAGCTGCGACTGAATATGTGATCCCTGGCATTGAAGTCATTGATAGCCGTTATCGTGATTTTAAATTTGATTTAAAGAGTGTGGTTGCAGATAACACGTCTGCTGCACGTTATGTCGTGGGTGGTCAAAAGCTCGATGTAAAAAATGCTGATCTACGTACTACAGGCATAGTCTTAGAAAAAAATGGTCAGCCCGTAGTGTTTGGCGCAGGTGCTGCAGTACTGGGACATCCTGCAGCAGCGATCGCCATGTTAGCGAATCATTTAGGTGCTATGGGTGAAGAGATACCTGCAGGTACCTTAATTCTTTCTGGTGGCATTACAGAAGCCGTAGCTGTAGCAGCGGGCGATACGGTGACATTAAAAGTACAGGGTATGGGAAGTACATCCATGCGTTTTGTTTAAAAAATAAAGCGCTCACCATATTTTTCAAGATCGATTTAAATTTAAAGATAGGAAGCACTATGCCATTCGCACAAATTTATTTAATGGAAGGTCGTACTGAAGATCAAAAGCGTGCCGTGATTGAAAAAGTTACAGCAGCATTGGTGGAAGCAGTCGGTGCACCAAAAGAAAACGTTCGAGTCTGGATACAAGAAGTGCCTAAGGCGAACTGGGGTATTGCTGGTGTCAGTGCAAAAGATTTAGGACGTTAAGACCATGACAGTGACAGCAAATCCTGAAATCGGAAAATCTATCGTCGCTAATGGCATACGTACAAATTATCATGATGTAGGTAGCGGGTATCCAGCTTTACTCATTCATGGCTCAGGGCCAGGTGTGACTGGCTGGGCAAACTGGCGGTTGACTATTCCTGTACTGTCACAAGTGAGTCGTGTGATCGTTCCTGATATGGTAGGTTTTGGATTCACTGATAGACCACCAGGTGTGAAATACAATTTAGATACTTGGGTTGCACAAGTCATAGGTTTATTAGATGCACTGAAGATAGAGCAAACTGATTTAATCGGTAATTCATTTGGTGGTGCACTTGCCTTAGCACTCGCGATTCGTCATCCACAACGGGTAAGACGGTTAGTGTTAATGGGTAGTGTAGGTGTGCATTTTGAACTTACAGCAGGTTTAGATCTCGCATGGGGCTATACACCATCCATCGCAAATATGCGTAAATTATTAGATGTGTTTGCGTATGATCGTAACCTTGTGACAGATGAGTTAGCGGAGTTACGTTATAAGGCCAGCATACAGCCAGGTTTTCAAGAAGCATTTTCTACTATGTTTCCTGCACCACGACAAAATGGTGTGAATGCATTAATGAGTAAGGAAGAAGATATACGTGCTTTACAGCATGACACCTTAGTCATACATGGACGTGAAGATCAGATTATTCCTCTTGCGAATTCTGTCACGCTAGCGAACTGGATACCACGATCACAACTACATGTATTTGGTCGTTGTGGACACTGGACACAAATTGAACATGCAGCACGCTTCAATAAGTTGGTATCGAATTTTTTCTCTGAAGCTTAAGTCGTTTATTTTTTCACTGCGGGGCTTAACCAGCTTCGCATGAGTTTAGTTAGTCTGGGCATGACAACCCACGTCATGGTCACAACTACTAAAATCGTTAGCAGAGCAGTGCGTAATAAAAATGGCACTGACTGCATCAATGGTGCAATAAACCACAACACGAATGAGACTGTTGGAAAAATTCCTAACCAAGTCACAATCGCCATACGTAATCTTGGTGGATGCATAGATGCAGGCACCACAGCAGAAGTAAACCACGCTTCTAATCCGCTTAAACGACGATATTCAGGTTCACTTTCGGCTACGCCCCGCATACGAGCATGAATTTCTGAGCGCGCAGAACTCTTATCCCATTCTTGTAAAGCAGCTTCACTAGAAAAATGCACTATCACTTGATATTCATCGCCTGTTTGTTCAGGAGGTAATAGATCTGCACTGATGAAACCAGTCGTGCTGCGCATGCGTGCAAACATTTCTCGCACTAAGGTTTCATATTCTGCTTCTTTGCCAGCAAGGGCGCGACGTCTAGCTATACGCGATACAGGCGCATGAATTGGTGCTTGCGGGGTTGAAGACATAATCTGAGTCACAGCTTGTAGCTGCTGGTACCGCCGCCGCCTTTCTTTTTCTTGGAATTACTGAGTGCTTTCATACGACCGATAGCTTCAGGCGCGCCATCAAGTAAAAAACGATTTACTTCAAATAAGCCACTTTCCAGAGGAAAAGCAAAGCCTATAAATTTTTTTGAGGATCTAACTGAATTATTAATTGCATCAAAATTGCTAAAAACATAGCGTGGTTTATCGCCTAATTTTTTACACACGATTTCCATTTGTGCCGAACCACCATCGCCATTAATTAAAACTGGATAACGGCTGCCATCTTCACAATTAATATTCACTGCTAATAACCAAAGACATTGTCCTGAACCAGTGTAGCAATATTGTCCGAATATACTGGTGCTATCGTTGACAGTAGCTGCGAAATAACCTTCGTTATCATCCATTGCTCCAGTTACCCAATTTGCAAATTCTTGTGCCATCGTTGGCACGCTAATGCTACATAAAACTAAAAGTAGAGCTAAATAAGCTGGTCTTAGTTTTATTAAAGTAGTAGTAGGGAAGATTTTCATAGTTATCATTTCTTAAAGGTGAGTGTGACTGTTTCAGTCATGACTACACCATTAATATATATTGATTCACGTATCAGTTAATTTTTTGTTGATAAGATGATTATTTCATTTATAAGAAAAACAATCAAATAAAGGATAATGCAATGAAGAAGACATTATTTCTTAGTTTGGGATAGCGATTTAATAAGAGACAGTTTTTAAAATACTCCCGCTATCATTAACATAAATGAGATCAAATTCATTGCTAAATTTTCTTAGATAACGCACGAAAAGCCGAATAGGTATGCCATCGCCAATTGAAAAAGCATGAGAGTCAAAGAAATGTGGTGGGCCTTTGTCTTCTATAATTTTTAAATCTAGAAAGCGCTTACGAGCTTCAAGTTTTTCAACTAATTCATCGATATCAGTATTTGATGCAGAGTCTTTAATAAAAATTTTGCTGCTGATATAAATCTTTTTTTCATCTTGATTTACATCTATCCAGAGAGGATGTGGCAACCCTCTTCCCGTTTTCAATGCTCCTGACGGCATTTCATCTGAATTAATGTTTTTACGTTTTAATAGCTCACTAATTTTTTTGTTGTTTACTTCAACTGCGTCTAAAGAAGAGATCTCGGTTTCATTGCATTGATCTCTAGTCTCCTCAATGATTTCTAACAATTCATGTCTGAGTCGGACAATTTCTTCAGATTTTATTTTGTGTTTATAAAGCGCTGTCTCTAAAAGAATAGTGACTTCCATATATTGATTGGAAGGTAATTGAATTTCATGCTTAGAAGACGGTACCGGCATTTGACTGTATTCATAATCACTCTTAGGCACTAAGTAAGAGGTGTATTTCCACATATTTTTAAGAAGAATACTTTTCGTTGTGCCGAGTAAGTAATGATTCACAACTGAACTCGCGCTCACTGCATCATGAAAGTCATTCATGATGAGTTCAAAATCACTTCTTTTTTTAAATGAGGATAATAGGATTTCCATGATTATTTTTTTTGCAATGTCACCGGACTAATTTTTATTAGCTTAATAGAATAAATAATAAACGGGTACACACTTTCTGAATGATGTTTTTTACTTTATGAGTGAGTAAATTTTTATTACAACGGAATCATAAATCAGTCTAAGCCAATAAACCAAGATTCATAGCAAGCTTTCGTTTTTCCTAGCATCCTTAAAGGGGTATAAAAAATCACCTAATTCAAGATGATTTTGCTTATTTCTCGCTCCAGTCACATCAAACTAAGTACGGTCAGGGTGGGGCAGTGCGGCAGTGACCTAAACCGTTAGGTAGAAAAAATTGCCTCCGGTCGCTATTCAGCACTGAATCAGATGTAAAAAGTAGTCTACCTAAAAATAGACTACTTTTAGGCGTAAAAAAAGCACAAACATCGCTGTAAGTGCTTGTTTTACTTAAGGAAACTTGGTGGTGATAGGTGGATTTGAACCACCGACCCCAGCATTATGAGTGCTGTGCTCTAACCAACTGAGCTATATCACCGAAAAGCCCGAAATTATGGCGGTTGCGTTGCAGGGTGTCAACCGAGTGCTGGTTTGATATGGCTAAGTAGCTGACCTGAGAGGTCAGAACTTAGGCAATCGAGAGAAATTCTGTCTTCCATACTGCGCAGCCAAGTTAGTTGTCTTTTTGCTAGCTGTCGGGTGGCGATGATGCCCAGCTCACGCATCGAAGCCAAATCGGTTTTACCTTCAAGGTATTCCCAAGCTTGTCGGTAGCCTACACAGCGCATCGAGGGCAGACCTAAATGCAAGTCACCGCGCTCTCGTAGTGCTTTCACTTCATCTATCAAGCTAGGTTGTGCAGTAAGCATGGCATCAAATCGTGCACTAATCCGCACGTGTAGAACGCTACGATCAGATGGCTCAAGCGAGAAGCTCATTAACTGAAAAGGTAGCTCGGGCTTTTCAGTTTTATCGAGCAAGTCTGACATGGGTAGCCCGGTTAGCTGAATGATTTCGAGTGCACGATGTATGCGCTGCGTGTCATTTGGTTTTAGGCGAGTAGCAGTGATGGGATCTAGTGCTTGCAAACGTTGATGCATAGCTGGTGATCCGAATTGTGCAAATTCAGAATCAAGTTCAGATCGCACAGCGGGATCGGCTTCAGGTAAGGCATCGAGACCGTCACGTAAACCTTTGAAGTACAGCATCGTGCCACCAACGAGTAATGCAAGATTGCCGCGTGCATTAATTTCACTGACTAGTTTGATTGCATCCTGCCTAAACTGCATCACTGAATAAGAAGCAGAAGGATCAAGAATATCAATCAAATGATGTGGAACTGTAGCTTGTTCTTGTGCGCTAGGTTTTGCAGTGCCTATATCCATGCCACGATAAATAAGTGCTGAATCCACTGAAATGATTTCACATGGAATCTGCTGTGCTATCTGCAGTGCTGCAGATGTTTTTCCTGAAGCAGTTGGTCCCATGATGGCAACAGCAAGTGGTTTTGCAGCACGAATCATGAATGTGATGTGGGTACTTTTAGTATACGTACGGATAAAAAATTCAGTGTGCCGAGTATCAGCGCAATGATGGCCATAGGAATGAGAGTGCCGTTATGCGATACGCCAACCAGTGAACCTATTAAAAATGCAAACACCATAAACAAAGCGCCCATTAATCCCGCTGCTGTGCCTGCTTGTTGCGGGAAGGGAGAAACTGCACTCGATTGTGTAACAGGAAAATTAATTCCATGCGATGCCATGCCTAGAAACATGGCTGTAACAAGCAGGATCCAATGTGAGAAGCCGAGTAGTGTTGCAATAAAAAAGAAAGCACCGGATCCAAAGGCACAAGCAGTGCCAATGCGCAAAGCCTGCATATTACTCATACTCTTTAACATACGACGACAAATCAACGTACCTGTCATATAACCAGAGACACCTAAACCAAAACAATAGCCAAACCATTGTGTGGGTACGTGCAAGATATTAATAAAGGCAAAGGATGAGCCTGAGATAAATAAAAAAATCATGCCATAAGAAAAAGCACCAGGTAAGGCATAAAACCAAAACACACGTGAACCTAATACATAACGATAGTTTTCACGCAAACCAGTGAAGTCAGTTGCGCGTGGATTCTTATGCAGATTCGTTTCAGGCAAATGCATGACGCTCGCAGCAAAGATAGCAGATGAAAAAAATCCTAATGCCACAAAAGCAGCGCGCCATCCAAAGCTCACTTGTAAGTAAGAGCCAAGTATGGGGCCAAAAATTGGAGCAAGTGAAATCCATGTGCTAGCTCGCGCAATCACTTTTGCACCGCTTTCAGGAGGATAAGCATCACGAACAATCGCGCGTGCAATCGTCACAGCAGCACAACATCCTAATGCTTGAATAAAACGTGCAGTAATGAGTAAATCTATCGTGTTAGCTAAGGCGCATAAAATGCTAGCGAATAAATACAGAGCAAGGCCGGATAATAAAACTGGACGTCGTCCATAACGATCGGATAAAGGCCCCACAATTAATTGCGCCAGTCCAAAGCCAATCACAAACAAAGATAAGGTTAATTGAATAGTTGATACAGGTACTTGAAAAACTTCGGTAAGGCTAGGCAGTGATGCAAGATAAAGGTCGGTAGAGAGCGGCTGCATCATCAGCATCGCTGTGACAAGCACTAAGATCGGTGCATGAATAAATTGCGGTAAAGGCGGGTGCTGCATCGTTATTGCCCGCGTAAAAAAAGTTTGTCGAGATCAGAGAGGGCAAGCTGTATCCATGTGGGACGTCCATGATTACATTGATCAGCGCGTTCGGTTTCTTCCATCTGGCGCAGTAATGCATTCATTTCCATGATGGTTAAATGTCGATTTGCTCTCACAGCAGTGTGGCAAGCCATGGTGCCTAGTAATTCATTACGTCGTTCTGTAAGTACATGCGACCCACCGAATTCTTGAATATCACGTAAGACATCGCGTGCTAAGGCTTGTGCATCACTATTTTTTAATAAAGCTGGAATTGCACGTACAGCTAAGGTAGTGGGTGAGAGTGCTGCAATATCAAAACCAAGTGCTGTCAGTATTGTCTGATTTTCTTGAGCCGCACCAACCTCGATAGGATCTGCATTAAAGGTAACGGGAATCAGCAAGGGTTGTAATTGCACTGCATTGAGTTCTAAGTCTTGTTTGAATTGTTCATACAAAATTCTTTCATGCGCTGCATGCATGTCGACTAAAACTAAGCCTTGTTGATTTTGCGCGATGATAAATACAACATGTAATTGCGCTAATGCATAGCCAAGTGGGTAGCTCTCTTCATGGCTGTTGGTAATCGATGGTGACAGCGCAGCATTCGATTGCAATAAAGATGGTGATGGCTCATTCGTTGACTGTGAAAAAAACTCACCGTACCTTGCAGTGTTTTGTGCCATACCAAAGCTAGCTTGTTGTGCACCACGTATCCAAGGTAGAGCACCACTGGAAGCAGGCATAGGCGGTGGAACATTGCTCTGCGCATTAGGTGCAGTTTGCGCTAATGCGCGGTGCACTGCATGAAAAACAAATTGATGTATGCCGCGGCTGTCACGAAACCTTACTTCAGTTTTTGATGGATGGACATTGACATCCACCAAGGCAGGATCGCAATTTAAGTGCAAAACATAACTAGGATAACGATCACCATGCAACACATCTTGATAAGCAGCTCTTACAGCATGGGTGAGTAATTTGTCGCGTACGAAGCGGCCATTCACATAAAAATATTGAGAATCAGCGCGTCCTCTAGCAGCAGTCGGTAAACCTGCATACCCCATGATGTGAACTGGCCCTGCATTTTCTTCTATAAATAAGCGAGCTTGCGCAAATTCTTCACCAAGTATTTGAGCACACCGTTTCTCATGGGTTGATTCTTTCCAGTGTTCGACTGTTTTGCCATTGTGACTCACAGAAAAGCTGACATCTGGGCGTGCTAAAGCAATGCGGCGTACGATTTCTAAACAATGACCATATTCAGTTTGTTCAGATTTTAAAAATTTACGACGTGCAGGTGTGTTGAAATATAGCTCTTCTACATCCACCGTGGTGCCTTGCGATCCAGCAGCTGGTTCGGGCTTCGCTTCAGCATTACCGCTTAATTGCCATGCGTGCGGTTCACTCGCGGTGCGTGAAGTTAAGGTGAGTTGTGCAACGGACGCAATTGATGCCAATGCTTCGCCGCGAAAGCCTAGTGTGAGTACATTTTCAAGATCAGAGAGCGAGGCGATTTTTGAAGTGGCATGACGTGCCAGTGCAAGACGCATTTGATCCGGTGGAATGCCTCTGCCATTATCAATAATGGCGATTCGTTTTACGCCACCCTGTTCAAGCTTAATGCTAATAACAGTTGATCCTGCATCCAAAGCATTTTCTAGGCATTCTTTTACTACCGCAGACGGACGTTCAATCACTTCACCTGCTGCTATTTGCGAGATGAGCTGATCCGGCAAAGGGCGAATGTCACGGGGGATGGCTGCGTTGGATGTCATCACGTGATTATACCTTTCGGTTCATACTCTTTAATACGCAACGATTCAGGTTCGCAGTCTTAGTATGACAGTGTATGATTCGTCTCGGCCGCGCCAGCTCGTGCAGCGCCTGATAAATTCTTAACTCACTGATTTCAAGTTTATGGCAATTACCGATTTTCTTAGTATGCTGCTGCATGTCGACAAAATGCTCGACCAGATGCTGCCTGTGTATGGCTCATTAGTGTATGCAATTTTATTTGCCATCGTTTTTGCTGAAACTGGCTTGGTTATTTTCCCTTTTTTACCTGGTGATTCTTTACTGTTCATAGGCGGTGCTTTTTGCGCGACTGGCGCTATGAATAGTGTTTTACTCAGTTCTTTACTGATACTTGCAGCAGTGAGTGGTAATACAGTTAATTACATGATAGGTCGTGCGATTGGGAATAAAGCATTTACCCATAATTATCGATGGTTAGATCGTGCTGCCCTTCAAAAAACACATACATTCTTTGAGCTGCATGGTGGTAAAACCATTGTGCTTGCACGTTGGTTGCCAGTGGTAAGAACATTTGCTCCGTTTGTTGCAGGTGTATCGCAAATGGGTTGGGTACAGTTTCAGTTATTTAATGTGAGTGGTGCTGTGCTTTGGGTGGTGGGTTTGATCACGCTAGGGTATTACTTTGGTGGCATTCCAATCATTCGAGATCATTTGAATACTATTGTCTTGATTGGTTTTGCAGCAGCAGCTGGACCGGTAGCATTAGCCGCATTGTGGCGGTTAGTAAAAAAAGCACGTGGGGAAAAATAAAAATAATCGTAATTTTAAAAATTCGTACGATTACGTTGCACTAATCGTACCTACGACTCTATTAAAATTTGTAGGGATGATTAGCGTAGCGTAATCATCCGAATAAACACTGCAAAAGTAACCATTTGATTAAGTCAGTTTGCGATGAGCTAGCGTAGGATTTTTAATTAGATACTTACGTATGCCATTCGATAACGCTTCTGCCATTTGATCTTGATAGGTATTGTCAGTCAGCTTAGCTTCTTCTTCAGGGTTGGAGATAAATGCAGTCTCCACCAAAATACTAGGAATATCTGGCGCTTTCAACACTGCAAAGCCCGCTTGTTCAACTTGTGCTTTATGAAGTTTGTTGATATTTCCAATTTCAAATAACACTGATTTAGCGAGTTTTAAGCTGTCATTGATTTGTGCAGTCGTGGAGAGATCCAGCAATACACTAGCAAGATGTTGATTTTTTGTTTTAATATTAATGCCGCCAATTAAATCAGCTGCATTTTCTTTATTCGCTAACCATCTTGCTGCAGTAGAACTAGCTCCTTTTTCTGATAGCGCAAAAACAGAAGAGCCACGTGCAGTTGGTTCTACAAATGCATCAGCATGAATTGATACGAATAAATCAGCTTGTACCTTTCTCGCTTTTTGTACACGCACTTGTAGTGGTACAAAATAATCACCATCACGCGTTAACATTACACGCACATTCGGGATTTGCTCTAACTTTGCTTTCAGTCGTCGTGCAATAGAGAGCACGACATTTTTTTCATAGCTGCCACCTTTACCGACTGCACCTGGATCTTCTCCGCCGTGTCCAGGATCAATTGCAATCGTCACCATGCGATTAAAATTAGTTGGCGCTTCTTCTTCGCGAGGGACTTTATTTTCTGTATTCGATTTCTTTTTTTCTTCGGATGGTGCGGGTGAGATTTTCTTTTGCAGCAGTTCTGCAATAGGATCGCGAGCATTAGCTGGATAGAGATCAAAAATTAACCGATGTTGATATTCACCGACTGGCTCTAAGCTAAAGACTTGGGGATGAATTTCATCTTTCAAGTCAAACACTAAACGTACGACGCCAGGTCGGTTTTGCGCAATGCGAACTTGTGAAATATAAGGATCATTGCTGTCGATTTTTGCAATCAGACTTTTTAATTGCAGATCCAGATCGACGCCTTCAATATCCACAACTAAGCGATGGGGATCTTTAATCAAAAAATGCGTAGCTTTAAGCTTGCTGTCATTTTCTAATGTGATGCGAGTGTAATCGGGTGCTGGCCAGACTCGAACAGCGATGAATTGCGCAGAACGTGCCACACCATGCGTGAGCAATGAAACCAAGAGCGTTGCGCCTGCTTGCAAGAAAGTGCGGCGCGCTCTTTGTTTTATTGATGTGGATTGAACTGGAGTTGATGCAGACATGCCATGCCTTGTTCTGATTTCGCAAGCAATTCTACCTCACGACTATGTCCTGTAACAGTGAGGAAGAGATCAAGATCGGGAGTGGGCAGTAAATCACCTGCTTGTTCCGGCCATTCTATGACGCAAATCGCGCTGCCATCGAGTTGATCACGAAATCCGGCTTCAATGAATTCATGAGGATCACCCATGCGGTAAAGATCGAAATGCATTAACGCTATCGATTGCCCTTCAAGTGTGATGGTATAAGGCTCCATAAGGGTGTAAGTGGGACTTTTTACACGACCGCTATAACCTGCTGCATGCAATAAGGCTCGAGTCAGACAGGTTTTGCCAGCACCGAGTTCCCCATGTAGATGAATAACCAGGCCTGGTTGCAGTATGCGTGCTAAAGCCTGCCCTAAGGCTAAGGTGGCAGCTTCATCAGCAAGTAAGGCGGTGAATGATGGCATTGCGTAAAATGCAGGTTGTTCGCGTTCTCAGTGTTACGTTTATTAACTTAGTTGGTTTGCCTAATCTTTTAACTCTTTGTGTCTACTTCATCTTCTTCAGCCAACACTAGCGCACTGCCACAAGATTTCAGTGAACTGACTGCTTGCATACACCGCTGGAGTGCAGAGTTGGGCTTTGCTGACTGTCGCATTACATCCGCGCAGTTAAATCATGCGGAAGAAGGTTTGCAAGCATGGTTAGATGCAGGCTTTCATGGACAGATGGATTATATGGCAGAGCATGGAATGAAGCGTGCCCGTCCATCAGAACTCGTGCCAGGGACGGTACGTGTAATTAGTGTGCGTATGAATTATCTGCCACTGTCCAGCACACCAGATTGGCGGGAAAAAGAAGAACAGCGTCTAGATCAACCCAATCAAGCAGTGATTTCTGTTTATGCCCGTGGTCGTGATTATCATAAAGTTTTGCGTCAACGATTACAGCAACTAGCAGATAAAATTACACAGCATGGAAGTTCTCATGCTTATCGTGTCTTTACAGATTCAGCACCGGTGATGGAAGTAGCTCTCGCACAGCAATCAGGCTTAGGTTGGCGCGGCAAACATACTTTGCTATTACATCGTGAAGCAGGCTCACTATTTTTTTTAGGTGAGATTTATACCGACTTGCCTTTGCCAGTTGATGCGTCCACAGAAGCACACTGTGGAAGCTGTGAGGCATGTATTACAGTCTGTCCTACGCAAGCGATTGTTGCGCCTTATAAGTTAGATGCACGACGTTGTATTTCTTATCTCACGATAGAACATAAAACATCGATTCCAATTGAGTTGCGACCTTTAATGGGTAACCGTATCTTGGGTTGCGATGATTGTCAGTTGGTATGCCCTTGGAATAAATTTGCGCAAAAAGCAGTGATTCCTGATTTTGATGTGCGCAACGCTTTTGATCAAAGTAAGTTGATCGATTTATTTGCTTGGACTGAAGAAGAATTTAATACGAAATGTGAAGGCAGTGCGATTCGTCGAATAGGTCATGAGAGATGGTTAAGAAATATTGCCATTGCTTTGGGCAATGCTTTGCGACATAGCGATACGAGCACTAATGAGGTGAGTGAGATTGTGTTGGCTTTGCAATCACGTTTGCAGCATCCTTCTGCGTTGGTGCAAGAACATGTGATGTGGGCTTTAGCGCAACAAGATTTATCTGATGATTTAACTAATTAGCTAGTTAGCCAACAACGCCTAACCAAAACGGTAGTGTGATAATTGACAGTAAGGTGCCAATCGAAATGAGAAAAGCAACGAGGGGACCGTTTCCATTCATGCGCGTTGCAAGTACATAAGCACTTGATGCTGTGGGTAGCGCTGAAAACATGACAGCAATTTGTAATTGCAAAGGTGGTAGTTCCATCCAACGACCAATACTTAACGTTATAGCGGGCAATGCAATTAGTTTGATGCATACAAAATAAGCACTAATGCCTCGAGCTTCGGATAAACCAGTGAAGCGTAAGCCAGCTCCGACCATAATGAGGCCAAGTGCAATCGATGCACTGCCCATACGAGTCAGAGTGAGGATGACTACTTCCGGTAAAGTGCCACCACAGAGATTGAATAATGTACCGCCAGCTGTTGCAAGTAGTAGCGGATTTTGTAGCATCTCTTGCCAGAGCCGGTCTTTGTTTTGAGAGGCGAGTGCATGCACTGCTGCAGCATTACAAACAGGCACAGCAAAACCAATGATGAGTGCCATCAAAGTGGTGCCTTGTTCGCCTGCTAGTCGAAATGCGACCGCAAGTGCTATGTAAGAGTTAAAGCGAAATGCTGTTTGCACGCCTGATTCAAAAATCATGGGTGCGGGTCGAAATAAAGGTTTGGCTAGCCAACCTAATAAAATACCGCACAGTACAGCAAGTAAAGCGACTTGTAATAGCTTGCCAGTAGCGTGAAAATCGAGTGGTGTACGGGCAGTGGAAACAAATAAAAGGGCGGGGAAAAGTAGGTAATAGACTAGTTTTTCTAGCCCGTTCCAAAAAGCAGGTCCCCAATTTGTGGTGCGTACTAATGCCAGACCGATGAGTATCAGTGTGAAATCGGGGATGAGTATAGTGAGAAAATTCATTTTGGTTGATTTGCAGCCCGCATGTTACCTGAATGTTTATTGATCTACTATCTCGGTCATCTTTGTGCAGCAAAAAACATAAATGGATAAAACGCTTTGATAGGTTGTCAGTTAAGTCGCAACCAGACACAATGATTGGCGTGACAAGGAAACATAATCTTTTGCTATCTCTCTGTTGGAGAATTTCATGAAGTCTTTTTTAGTGTGGTTAGTTGCAGCTTGTTCTGTAATGGCAGCTGGTGCATCATTTGCTGACGCTCCCATCATCATTAAGTTTAGTCATGTAGTGGCGAAAGACACGCCCAAGGGAAAAGCTGCTGAAAAATTTAAAGAGTTAGCGGAAGCAGCGACTAAAGGCAAAGTGAAAATTGAGATTTATCCCAACAGCACACTGTATAAAGACAAAGAAGAATTAGAAGCATTACAGCTAGGTGCTGTGCAAATGTTGGCACCATCACTCGCAAAATTTGGCCCATTGGGTGTGAAAGAATTTGAACTCTTTGATTTACCTTTTATTTTTACAGATAAAAAAGCCTTAGCTAAAATCACAGAGGGCCCCATCGGTCGCGAACTGCTGAATAAATTAGACGCTAAGGGTATTTTAGGATTGGCATATTGGGATAACGGTTTCAAAATGATGTCGTCTAATCGCCCTATCCACACACCAACTGATATGAAGGGTTTGAAAATGCGTATTCAAGCCTCCAAAGTGTTAGATGAACAAATGCGTGTGTTGGGAGCCAATCCACAAGTGATGGCATTTTCAGAGGTATATCAGGCACTACAAACTGGTGTGGTCGATGGTGCAGAGAATCCGCCTTCGAATCTTTACACACAAAAAATGCATGAAGTGCAAAAACATCTGACGGTGACTAATCATGGTTACATTGGTTATGCAGTGATTGTGAATAAGAAATTCTGGGATAAGCTGCCAGCCGATGTGCGTACTCAATTAGAAAATGCAATGCGTGAAGCGAGTAAATATGCCAACACGATTGCACAACAAGAAAATGATAGAGCTTTAGAAGCTGTTAAAAAAGCGGGTACGACAACAGTCTATGTGCCCAATGAAAAAGAAAAAGCAGCATGGCAAGCAGCTTTGTTACCTGTGCAAAAAACGATGGCAGATCGTATAGGTAAAGATTTAATCGCTGCCGTGAATAAAGCAACGCAATAAAAAAAGCATGAAATTTCTTAATCATTTAGAAGAGTGGTTCATTGCTAGTTTAATGGGCTTGGCCACGCTGATTATTTTTCTCGCCGTATTGCATCGCTATGCTTCAGGCTTTGCCATCCCTTATATTCAAGATGGTTTGCTCCTTTTAAATACGAGTTGGGCACAAGAGCTAACCATTTATTTATTTGTGTGGATGGCGAAATTCGGTGCTGCTTATGGAGTACGCACTGGCATACATGTAGGCGTTGATGTGTTGGTGAATCGCTTGTCCTCACCATGGAAAAATAAATTTATCTTATTTGGCTTATTAGCTGGTGCTAGTTTCACCGGTGTTATTGCAACCTTAGGTGCAAACTTTGTTTATGAATTAAGTAGTACATCAAGCACGTCAGAAGTAATGGAGATACCGATTTGGATTGTATATCTAGCGATTCCAGTAGGTTCAGGTTTGATGTGTTTTCGTTTTTTACAAGTTGCTTATCAATTTCTGCGGAGTGGTGAATTGCCAGTGCATGATCACACGCATGTTGAAGGCCTAGAGCAAGAACCTGCTGTGAATACAGAGGTGCGCTCATGAGTGCATTATTTATTTTTGCTTTGCTGATTGTGCTCATGTTAACGGGCATGCCCATCTCAATTGCTTTGGGTCTGACGGTATTAAGTTTTCTTTTTACGATGACGGATGTGCCAGTAGAAGCAGTCGCACTCAAACTTTTTACTGGTATAGAAAAATTCGAGATCATGGCGATCCCGTTTTTTATTTTGGCAGGTAATTTCTTAACGCATGGTGGTGTGGCACGTCGCATGATTCAATTTGCGACTTCTATGGTGGGGCATTGGCATGGCGGTCTTGCTTTAGCCGGTGTATTGGCTTGTGCCTTGTTTGCTGCCGTATCAGGTTCTTCACCTGCAACAGTGGTTGCGATCGGTTCTATTATTTTGCCTGCGATGGTCAAGCAAGGTTATCCAAAATCTTTTGGTGCTGGTGTGATAACTACTTCGGGTGCGTTAGGAATTTTGATTCCGCCATCAATTGTGATGGTGATGTACTCCGTCTCGACAAACACATCTGTTGGTAAGTTATTTATGGCAGGTGTTATTCCAGGTTTGATGTTAGCAGCCTTGCTTGGATTGACCACGTGGATACTCGCTCGTAAACATAATTACCCACGTATGGATAAAGCAAGTTGGACTGAGCGTTGGTTAGCATTCAGACGTAGTGCGTGGGGCTTATTATTAATCGTGATTGTGATGGGTGGTATTTATTCAGGCATCTTCACGCCCACTGAAGCGGCAGCAATGGCTGCTGTTTATGCTTTCATCATCGCTGTGTTTGTATACAAAGATTTAAATCTACAGCAAGTGCCTAAGGTACTGCTTGATTCAGCAGCGATGTCAGCTATGCTGCTTTACATCATTACCAATGCTGTCTTGTTTTCTTTTTTGATGACCAGTGAAGGCATACCGCAAGCCATGGCAGGTTGGATCATGGATAAAGGTTTTGGTTTAGTGAGTTTTTTATTGGTAGTAAATTTGCTGTTGCTGTTAGCAGGAAATGTGATGGAGCCTTCTTCTATCGTGCTTATCATGGCGCCTATCTTGTTTCCTGTTGCAATAGCATTGGGTGTGGATCCGGTTCATTTTGGCATCATCATGGTGGTGAACATGGAGATAGGTATGTGTCATCCGCCAGTAGGTTTAAATTTATACGTCGCTTCCAGTATCACCAAAATGGGCATTACAGAACTTACGGTAGCAGTTCTACCTTGGTTGTGTACGATGCTAGTCTTTTTATTGCTGATAACGTATGTGCCTCAAACCTCATTCTGGCTAAAAAATTTAGTTTTTATTCGTTTATAAAAAAAAAAAAAAAAAATCAAGCG
>JAIXOW010000171.1 GCA_027486615.1 Oxalobacteraceae bacterium
AAACAGGTACCGGCATATAAGCTCGCTGCAACTAATGAAACTTGTAAGGCAGGTGCAGCCGTTTCATGACTACGTAAGAGTAAACCAAGACACGCTATGTAAATCAGTAATGCGCCATCGGCGAGTGTGCGGCCATAATCACGTGCCGCAGGTTGACCACCAAATGCGAGTTTTAAGGGTTGCGCTTCATGACGACGACCAAGCACGTACACTGTGCGCCAAATTGCGACTGCACCGATAGCAAAAAATAAGAGTGTAGAAAAACGCGCTGCTAAAGCATCGCCTGTTAACCAACCGAATATTTTAATGAGAATGGCGCCTAACCAGAAAGCCAGTGGACCTTCTTGTGGCATGGCTAAGCCTACGATATTTGGAGCAAGCCAATCAGCGAGAGAGCCATGCGCCATGGTCCACATAATTCCAAAACCTGCTGCATCATCAGTGCGCCAAGGATCACGTCTGAGTATGCCGGGCACCATATACAACAAGCAAAGCGAGATCAAACCCCAACGAGGCAGGATAGTAGTGGCGGCGGCGGCGAGACGGACTGGCTTCATGCAGTGTGATGTTTAGGACTGGGTAGGGAAACTGAATAAATAAAGCAAAGATGTATTTTGCCGGAACAGAAATAAAAAAGGCAGCTTTCGCTGCCTTTTTGGCGGTGCTGAGGGATTAGCCTGCAGCTTTGGTCTTGGAACCCACGCCACCAAATTTCTGACGGAATTTCTCGACGCGACCTGCGGTGTCCACGATTTTGTGCTTGCCCGTGTAGAACGGGTGCGATTCAGAGGAGACCTCAATCTTCAGCAAAGGATAGTCCTTGCCTTCAAAATTCATGGTTTCGCGGGTTTGAACGGTAGAACGAGTCACGAATTTAAAGTCACACGATAAATCGTGCACTAAAACTTCGCGGTAATCTGGGTGTATGCCTTCTTTCATTTCATTCTCACTAAGTTTGAGTAGCCAATCACCACTTCGTCGGTCTTACTGCTTCCTGACCCGATTGATCATCACTTGCTCGGTTTAAAGAAACGGGATTATATAGGGAGATACCGTTTTAAGCCATGCTTAGTCTGTCCATAGTCAGCTAGATATGGACGCTACTTCTTGACTATTTTGATAGTAATTTAGTAATAAAACACAATTACGAGCCACCTCTACGCATCATTTCAAAGAACTCTGCATTGTTTTTGGTGGATTTCATTTTATCGAGGATGAATTCCATCGCCTCGATCTCGTCCATGCCATACAGCAGTTTGCGCAGTACCCAAACTTTTTGCAGGATATCGGGCTTGATCAGTAATTCTTCGCGGCGCGTGCCGGATTTATTTAGATTGATAGCAGGGTAAACACGTTTCTCGGCTAGACGACGCTCGAGATGTACTTCCATATTGCCGGTACCTTTGAATTCTTCGTAAATCACATCATCCATACGGCTGCCGGTTTCAATCAGTGCAGTCGCGATAATGGTGAGTGAACCGCCTTCTTCAATGTTACGTGCCGCACCAAAGAAGCGTTTAGGACGTTGCAATGCATTTGCATCCACACCACCGGTTAACACTTTGCCTGATGCAGGAATGACAGTGTTGTAAGCACGAGCTAAACGTGTAATGGAGTCGAGCAAGATGACCACATCTTTTTTCATTTCAACTAAACGTTTTGCTTTCTCCAATACCATCTCTGCGACTTGTACGTGACGTGTTGCAGGTTCATCAAATGTTGATGCTACCACTTCACCACGCACAGAACGCTGCATCTCGGTCACTTCTTCTGGACGTTCATCAATCAGCAGCACGATTAAAGTCGCTTCAGGATGATTTGACGTGATGGCATGCGCAATGTGTTGCAGCATCACGGATTTACCTGATTTAGGTGAAGCGACTAACAAGCCACGCTGGCCTTTACCAATAGGAGCAATCAAATCAATGATACGGCCGGTGATATTTTCTTCACCACGCATATCGCGCTCGAGTAAGAGCGGTTGATTCGGATGTAAAGGCGTGAGATTTTCAAACAGAATTTTGTGTTTCGATGCTTCAGGCGGTTCGCCATTCACCTTGTCTACTTTGACTAAGGCAAAGTAACGTTCTCCATCCTTCGGTGTTCTAACTTCACCCTCAATCGAATCGCCTGTGTGTAAATTAAAGCGACGAATTTGTGAAGGCGAGATATAAATATCATCGGTCGAAGCCATGTAACTGGCATCCGGCGAGCGCAAAAATCCAAAACCATCTGGCAGCACTTCCAATACACCATCACCAAAAATTTGTTCACCGCTTTTTGCGCGCCGTTTCAAAATGGCGAACATTAATTCTTGCTTACGCAGTCGCGCAGCATTATCAATTTCTAGGCCTATGGCCATTTCAAGTAGAGCGGATACGTGTAGTGCTTTAAGTTCAGATAAGTGCATAGTCAGATGCCGCTGAGGGCGTATTGGAGGTGGGGGAGGGAACGACGAAGAATAGAGTTAGAGAGAACAACGCGGCGGCGCGGGCGCGCCACCGCAGTGATGTCATATCAAATATTACTGTCAATGAAGGCGGTGAGCTGGCCTTTTGCCAATGCGCCCACTTTCTGTGCTGCCGGTACACCATTCTTGAATAAAATCAGAGTGGGTATACCGCGAATAGCAAACTTAGCTGGTATTGCCTGATTGGCATCAACATCGAGCTTAGCAATTTGGATTTTGCCTTCATATTCTTTAGCAACTTCTTCCAAAATAGGCGCGATCATTTTGCAAGGACCACACCATTCAGCCCAAAAATCGACCAAAACCGGTTTGTCAGATTTAAGAACGTCAGCTTCAAATGAACTATCAGATACGTGTTTAATGTTTTCGCTCATGATTTTCTCAGAGAGGGGAATAAGAGTTAGCCACCCGCCTAGTGATTGCCATTTGTCCGGCTAGTTAGTGCTGTGATCCGGTTCATTGAAACGCACATCGAGTTTATTCGTGGGGTTTCGGTGTGAGAAAGTGCTGGATGTCACGCGGCGGGAGAATTCAGTGAATCATAACCGATTTTTCCAGAAGGTGTGATTTCGAATTACATGCAGACTGGCGCAACGCAAATTAGCCGCACTCCCCCTTTTGAGATGATGTAGTGCATGCAATAGAAAATTCAGGAAGTGCAGGGCTCGCATAAAATGGACACATGGACCATATAGTCAATTCGGAAAATCCTTATTCCACTCTCTTTATTCCACACGGCACAGATTTCTGGCCGCACTTGGCGCGCCATTTGATTGCTAGTGTTGGTGAGACTGAGCACACACAGGCAGTGACGGATTTATCTGGCTACTGCGTAATGCTACCTAGTTTTGCACATGCTGCGCAGTGCAGGGCTGCGCTAGCAACGGTTTTAGGCAATACATTTATTCCTCCTCAACTGACTACGCTCTCTGCTTTTTTAAAAAAACAAATACCGGATGCGAATCAATTAATTCCTTCAGCTGATAGTGAACGCTTGATGTTGCTGTATGCCAGTTTGAGAAAAGTCCCGTGGTTGAAAGAGTTGATGGTGGCGCATCGCAATACAGATTTACTACCACTCGCAAAAACTTTATTAGCAGTGGGTGATGAGTTAACGGAAGCCTTGTTACCTACTGCGCTCAGCATGCCGCAATACCTAGAGAAGCGGTGGCAAATTGCATTACAAAAACTGTCACCTAAGGCAGTGAGCTTGTTATCGGATGAAGCGAAATTAGTATGGACGATATGGGAGACCCAGCGTGATGCAAGAGATCCTGCTGTCCACCGTTATGCTGCATTAAAAAAAGCTGCAGCATCAGCAAGCCAGCCTTGTTGGTTTATCTCAGCGCGAGCGCTGAATGCATTTGAAAAAGATTTTCTTGCAAGTTATGCAGCACGTTGTCCTGTACAACTGGTGTTACCCGATTGGTCAGAAGCGAGTGTGCCTAAGATTTTTTCAGCTAGCTGGCCTGAGTTGCTATCTGATAGCGTTCCTCAGCCATCAAGCAGCATACAAGAAGCATTATCACCATCATCGCAAAATTATGCATTAGCACTTTCGGAAGCACGTGATCTGGAAGAGGAAGCACAACGTGCTGCGCAAACAGTAGTGGCATGGATGCAAGAAGGTAAGAAACAGATTGCCATCATTCCGCAAGATCGTATGGTGGCGCGACGTGTACGTGCATTGCTAGAACGTGCTGATATTGCCGTATCAGATGAAACAGGTTGGAAGTTATCCACTACACGCGCAGCTGCAGTATTAGCATCGTGGTTAGAGTTGGTTGCTTCGAATGCGCAGACATTAGCTTTGCTTGATTTTTTAAAATCCCCTTTTCTGTTTCCAGATCCTGAAACAGAAGCGCAGCAACGCATGAGTATAGAAAAAGCCTTAGTGAAAGAGGGCGTCACAGGCGGTTGGAAAGAGATTAAGTCTGCGTTAATTGATTTGCCAATGGCGAGTGAATTGATGGAAGCAATGGCGCGTGAGGCAGCAAGATTTTCAGGCAATAAAACAATTACAGAGTGGGTGCAAATTACGCGTGGTGTGTTTGATGCATTAGGTTTGTTAACAGCATTTGCAGAAGATGTGGCTGGTCGTCAAATTCTTGAATTAATAGATGCTGTCGGACATGATTGTTCAGTATTAAAAGAAAAATTTAGTCTTACTGAATGGCGTGCTTTAATTAATCTAGAGTTAGAACAAACAATTTTTGTAGCACCTCGCAGTGATAAGCGTGTGATCATCGTGCCCTTGCACGACACACCTTTACGCTACTTTGATGCCGTCATAATTCTCGGTGGTGATGCAGCACATTTACCAACACCTTCAACAGAAATATTATTTTTTGCGGATGTAGTACGTAGCGAATTAGGACTCGCTTCGCGTGCGATGCGACATCAAGAACAGTGTCGATATCTTGCAGCACTCTTATTGCATTGTCCGTTGGTTGTGTTGTCTTGGCAGTCACAACGCCATGGTGAGACGAATCCTGTCAGCACATGGATACAACGCTTGCAATTGCAATTAGCAATAGAGAAGTTGGCTCCTCTAGCAATTCATGATGTTGTTGTGCCGACTATGCTGTTGCAGCAGCAATTACCAACACCACCGCAACCACGCGTTGCTGATCTATTACCTACGGCTTTATCTGCTAGTGGTGTGAATGCCTTACATACCTGTCCTTATCAATTTTTTGCTTCACGTTTATTAAAGTTATCTGCACTCGATGGCATTAATGAGTTACCGCAAAAGCGAGATTACGGCGATTGGGTGCATGATATTTTGTTGCGTTTTGAACGTGCGTTGCAAGAGACACCTGTTCCTATCGCGCAGCAAGCAGCATTATTAGAATCAGCTACGGAAGCTGTGTTTACACCTTTGCTCGATAAAAATCCTGCTGCATTAGGATTTTATGTGCAATGGAAAAAAATGATGCCTGAGTATTTGGAGTGGGCACAAAAACATACGGCAAAGGATTGGTTGTTTGAGTTAGGTGAGCATGATGCTGAGCGTGAATTGAAATGGGAAAATCCAGAACAAAAATTCAGTATTCGTTTGCATGGTCGTATCGATCGTATTGATACTAACAATCAGCAACGCATGATTATTGACTATAAAACAATCGATCCCTCTCGTTTAAGAAAAGGCTTGAAGCAAATTGAAGATCATCAGTTAGCTTTCTATGGATTGATGATGGAAATAACAGATGTACCTGCACGCTATGTAGCATTCGATAAAACTAAAGTTGTAGAGATAGAAGCCAAACCCTATGCAGAATGGTGTGCAGCTTTAGAAGAACAAATTCAAATGCATATTTCTGATATGGCGAATGACGTAGCTTTGCCTGCAAATGGTGTGGGTAAAGCTTGTGATTGGTGTGAGATACGTGGGCTTTGTCGTAAAGGAGCATGGTGATGAACGCCAGTACAGAGTCCACAAATCATGCGCAAGATTTTTTGGTGAATGGTGCGGCGGTTGATTCCGCTACCTTCACTGCGGTGGCTTGCGATCCACAGCATTCTGTTTTAATTGAAGCCTGTGCGGGGAGTGGTAAGACTTGGTTGTTGGTGTCACGCATGTTGCGCTTGTTATTAACAGGTACAAAGCCTGAAGAATTATTAGCTATTACTTTTACACGTAAAGCAGCACAAGAAATGCGAGAGCGTTTACTAGAATTGCTGCGTGAGTTAGCTTTAGCAGAAGAGGATAGTGCACTAGATTTGTTACAGCAGCGCGGTTTGAATGCGATTGAAGCAAAGATGCAATTACCTGCTGCACGAGATTTATATCAACGTGTTTTATCGAGTCCTTATGGTTTATCAGTTGATACTTTCCATAGTTGGTTTGCACGATTATTACAAATCGCTCCTTTGAATGCCGGTGTGCCACATGGTTATGCGTTAGAAGAAAATGCGGAAGAATTAATTGATATGGCTTGGGTTAAATTTACCCAAACATTGAATCAAACAGAAATGCAGCCTTTGCGTGAAGCCTTGGTGTTGTTGTATGAATTAATTGGTGAGCACAACACGAAATTAACCATAAAAGCATTTATTAATAAGCGAGCGGAATGGTGGGCTGCAAACCTAAAAAATAATCCTTTGCATTCATTGCAGAACTTATGTGGTGAAGATGGGCAGAGAGATGCCAGATTATTGTTGTGGAAGGATCAAGCTCTCTTAAGTCAAATTGCGGCGCTCGCTAAATTATTAGGGCAAGGCACGCCTGCGAATCAAAAAGTGGCAACTACGATAGAGCGTGCTTTGTCAGAAGCAAATGGCTTAGCAAGTTTCGAGATAGTCTGGGGTGCATTTATCAAAAAAGAGGGTGCGCCTCGTGTAGCACTAATGAATGCAACATTATCGAGAGTAGTGCAAGCAAATGGTGGTGAAGTTGCCTATCTGCAATCATGGGACGCTATTTGTGATGCGCTGATTCATTTGCATCAGCGTAGCTTTGAGCCCATGGTGTTACAAATAAATGCAGCGATTTTCAAAGTTGGCGTCGCGTGTGTTGATCACTATCAGTCGATTAAGGCGGAGCGACGTGTACTAGATTTCTCTGATTTGGAATGGCATGCATGGCGTTTATTAAGTCAATCAGAACATGCTGCTTATTTACAAATGCGTTTAGATGCGCGCTATCGACACATCTTGCTCGATGAATTTCAAGACACCAATCCTCTGCAATGGCACATCATAAAAAGTTGGTTAACAGCCTATGCTGAAATAGATGGTGCAGTACAACCTACAGTTTTTATTGTGGGTGATCCTAAACAATCAATTTATCGATTTAGACGTGCAGAGCCGCGTGTTTTTCAAGCAGCGCGCGATTTACTTTGTGAGCAAGGTGCAGCAAATTGTCAAACCAATTTAACGCGCCGAAATAGCGAAGCGGTAGTGCAAGTGTTGAATCAAGTGATGCAACATAATCTACTTTATAAGCCGCAAGTTACAGAAGTCAAAGCGCGCGGTGAAATTTTACGTTGCCCTTTGATAGCTGTGCCTAAAGAGGATAATGAAGAAAATGAAGACGATCAAAAAACAGAGTCAACACCTACGCTAAATTTTTCATTACGCAATCCTTTGCAGTCTCCTATAAATAACAATGAAGATGTGCGCTATGAAGAAGAAGCTTATGCGGTAGCGCAAGTCTTACACAAGATTCAACGTGATGATGCTATTCGTTCTTGGTCAGATGTGATGTTGTTGGTGCGTAGTCGCACTCATTTATCTGCTTATGAACGTGGCTTGCGTAAGGCAGGTATTCCCTTTGTGTCTAATCGTCGTGGTGGTTTATTAGAAGCATTAGAAATTTCTGATCTGATGCAATTACTGCATTGGTTAACCCTACCAAGTGATAATTTAGCGCTAGCGCATATTTTAAAATCGCCAATATTTAGTGCTAGTGATGATGATCTTATTTTTCTAGCTAAACAAAATAGCGGAACTTGGTGGCACAATTTACAAGCGCTGCAAAATGATCAGCAATTATCTCCCGTGTTGTTACGTGCTACTACCTTGTTATCGACATGGCTAGTGCATGCTGCGCGATTACCTGTGCATGATTTACTTGATCAAATTATGCATCAGGGAGAATTAGTTCAGCGTTATACACAATCTGCACACACTTTATTACGGTCTCAAGTCTTAGGTAACCTAGAAGCTTTTATTGCACTCGCTTTAGAAATTGATGCAGGTCGCTATCCTAGTATCGCTCGTTTTTTAGAACGTTTGCGCCGCTTAGAAAAAGGCGATGGTAGTCAGGCTCCGGATGAGGCAAGTATTGACGTTGCATCGAATGCAGTACGTATCATGACTATTCATGCTGCGAAAGGATTAGAAGCTGAGATAGTAGTTTTAATGGGTGCAAATCAAGCGGATCAAAATAAAGATCACACTGGTGTGTTGTGTGATTGGCCGCAAGAAGCATCAGGTCCTAAGCATTTCTCCGTATTTGGTAAAGCTGCTGAACGTGGATTAGCACGTAATCATTTATTTCAACAAGAGTTGGCATTCAGTCAGCAAGAAAAATTAAATTTACTCTATGTAGCGATAACACGCGCTAAGCGTTATTTCATAGTCAGTGGTGTGGCTGCTGAAAAGGGTGCAGAGCCTGTTGTTGCTGATAGTTGGTATCAAAAATTTATGCATGTGGATGCGGTTGATATAAGCGATTGTCAAGAAACACAATTAGAAGCGCAGTTAAATACCTCTTTAGATACAACGACAGCAGAATTTAGTGTGCCGGTATTTAATCCACCTTCATTTGCGCTAGCTGAGGTCAGTTTTTTATCGGATGAAGAAACTGAAGTCACTCGAGAAGGGACTTTACTGCATTTACTCATGGAGTGTTTGACTACACCCTCAGTCTGGCCAGTGCAAGTGCCCGAGGAGCAGGTAATTGCGCAATGGCTGTCATGCACACATGAAGAAGCCCAGATTATTCGTAAACAAGCAGTCACGATTTTGTCGCAGCCAGAGTGTGAACGATTTTTTAATCCGCAGTATTTTCAATTTGCACGTAATGAAATGGAGCTTGTGCATGAAGGTGAGTTAATGTGCCTCGATCGTATTGTGATGTTAGATGATGGATTGTGGATTTTGGATTACAAACGAAATTATCATCCTAGCCAACAAGAGGATTATCAATCGCAATTACAGCGTTATCGACATGCAGTTGCTCAACTCTATCCTACACAAGCCATCAATACGGCTTTAATCACAGTGGATGGGCATTTATGGCAGCTTCATTTAGATGAAGTTTAGTAAGTCTAGTTTCTATAGCCTATTTCGTGATCTGGAAAATTTTGTCCAAGAATCGGTAAAAACTTAATAACATTCGGTCATGAATTTGAAAAAAATCCCCAGAATTACGAGATTTTTGATGAAGTTATCGTTACAAGTCTCTGAATCTATTGACTGAAATTCCTCTAGCCGACTATAGTGAGAAGATGAATTCCGAATTTGCTTCTTTGGTCGAAAAAGTTAATCAGCTCGCTGAACAATCCCATTCATTGCGGCGTGAGAATGCCGCCTTGCGTGGTGAGCTTGCTAGTTTAACGGCGCGTATGAATGAAGCGCATGATCGTATCGCCACTTTAATCAGAACCATGCCTGTTTCTGACGCTAATCAGGAGACCGCATGAGCACCGCTATTGATGCAATCATTATGGGTCAGTCCTATAAACTCGCTTGCAAAGAAGGCGAAGAGCTTGCCTTGAAACAGGCGGTTGCTTATTTAGATGAATGTATGTGCGCGATTCGCGATGCAGGCAAAATCAAAGGGAATGATCGTATTGCTGTCATGGCGGCATTGGGTATGGCAGCTGAATTTCTCTCTGCGCGTAGCCCACAAGGTCCCTTTGCGGATCTATCGGTGGCGGAGGTACGAGAAGGGATTACATCTATGCACGCCGTGTTAGATGCTGCACTAGCTCCCCAAGAAAGATTGTTTTAATTTTCAAACTAACAGTGAACTGTGTGTGCTAGCACACTTTGTTGGATTTGATGCGAGGTTGTGTTTTGTCGCAAACAGATTATTAAATCGTTTGACAGTCAGAGCAGTTGGAGTAGACTTAAATCTCCTGCCGTGTTCGCGTTTGCCATATATTCCTTGAACCATTTACATGCATAGGCTGCGGGTTTTGTTTTTTAGGCGTGAACGTCGCTAGTCCGACGATCCCAATATTAAACTACGTGTGGCCGACTTGAACCGTAAGGTTCAGGATGCCGGCGCAGCGGCACAGGCGGGACTTAATTTTAGCGGTTGCATGATGCGTTATCATGCAACCGCTTTTTCATTTTTTTCATAATAAAAATTTTTCTATGTCGTACTGGCTGATGAAATCTGAGCCTGATGAGGTGAGTGTGGATGATGCACTCGCTGCCTCTTTGCAAACCGTCGCTTGGACGGGCGTGCGTAATTATCAGGCAAGAAATTTTATGCGTGACAGCATGCGCATAGGAGATGGCGTTTTGTTCTATCACTCTAGTTGTCCGCAACCTGGTATTGCGGGAATAGCAGAGGTAGCGAGTACTGCATATCCCGACCCTACGCAATTTGATAAAAAAAGTCCGTATTACGACCCACAATCTGATCAGGAGCATCCACGATGGATGTTAGTGGATGTCAAGGTCACGCAAAAAACACCGCTCATCCCTTTATCAACATTACGTGAGCAAGAAGAATTGGTGGATATGATTTTGCTGCGCAAAGGGAATCGTTTATCTGTCATGCCGGTGACGACTGCAGAATGGAATTTCATTACAAAAAAGCTGATAAAGAAAAACGGCTAAAGAAAAACGGCTAAAGAAAAATAAAACATAGTGCTTGCGGCGTTGCTGCATAGCCTGCACTTAACATTTAATCTCCTCTGGAAAAAATATGGATGCAAGTCTGATACTGATTTTTATTGTAATGGGTATTTTTAGTGGCTTTGCAGCTGGTTTGCTAGGTGTGGGCGGAGGTATGTTGTTGGTGCCCTTCATTACCATGCTACTCACCTATAAAGAATTTAATTCTGACTTAGTCGTGCATATGGCGATTGCCACGTCTCTAGCTACGATTATGTTTACTTCCTTATCTTCCGTGCGTGCACATCATCAACGAGGTGCAGTGTTATGGCCAGTGGTTAAATTATTTGCGCCAGGTATTTTGATAGGTTCATGGATAGGTCCATGGTTAGGTGCGCAAATGAATTCATCGGGTTTAGCATTATTTTTTGCTTTGTTTGTCGGTTTCTCTGCTACCCAAATGCTATTAGATAAAAAACCATCTGCTACACGTGAATTACCAAAAACGAGCGGCATGTTAGCAGCGGGTTCTGTGATTGGGGTCTTATCTGGTTTGGTGGGGGCGGGCGGAGGTTTTATATCCGTACCCTTTATGACGTGGTGTAATGTAAAAATTCATAATGCAGTCGCCACTAGCGCTGCATTAGGTTTTCCAATTGCATTAGCAGGCACTTTATCGAATATTTATTTTGGTTGGCATGAGCCTAATTTGCCAGTAGGTTCCTTAGGCTATATTTATTTACCGGCCTTATTTTCAATATCGATTGCCAGTGTCACCACTGCGCCACTAGGTGCACGCACTGCCCATGCTTTGCCCATGAAATCATTGAAAAAAATATTCGCACTCGTACTATATGCCTTAGCGTTTTACATGCTTTATAAAGCATTGCATTAAGCAGGCATGATTTATTGTTTAGTATAAGTCTCGCGTAAAATATTTTTTTGTACTTTACCCATAGTGTTGCGAGGTAGTTCATCTACAAAATAAACTTGCTTCGGTACTTTGAAATTAGCGATGCGATTTTTTAATGTTTGGATCACAGATTCTTCGCTGAGTTTTTCGCCTTTATGCATCACTACAATGGCAATCACTGCCTCTCCGAAATCTGCATGCGCAATACCGATCACAGCAGATTCCATTACGCCAACTAGCGCATCAATTTCGGATTCAATTTCTTTAGGATAGACGTTGTATCCCCCTGAGATGATGAGATCTTTGCTGCGTCCCACGATGGATAAATAACCATCGGCATCAAAGTAACCTACATCACCAGTTTTGAAATAGCCATCAGTAGTAAATTCTTCTGCTGTTTTTTCAGACATGTTCCAATAGCCACTAAATACATTTGGTCCTTTGACTTGTATATCGCCTATCTCATCAGTCTTACAGATGCCACCTACTTGATTGATGATGCGTACTGAAACTTCAGGTAAAGGTAAACCCACTGTTCCTGCTTTGCGTGTGCCTTGATAAGGATTTGAAGTCAGCATAGCGGTTTCACTCATGCCATAACGTTCAAGTATGGTGTGTCCTGTTCTGGTTATGAATTGATGAAACGTTTCACTGAGTAAGGGTGCTGAACCTGAAATAAACAAACGCAAAGTTGCACAGCAATCGCGATTGAAATTGGGATCGCTGAGTAAGCGTGTGTAATAAGTTGGTACACCCATAAAAACACTGCTGCGTGGAAGTTGGTTGATGACTGTAGCGCTATCAAACTTAGATAAAAAAATCATTTTGCTGCCATTCATCAAAGCACCATGTGCTGCAACAAACAGGCCGTGTATATGAAATAGTGGCAAGGCATGGAGTAAGACATCACCTTTTTGCCATTGCCAATAAGTTTGTAGAGTTTGAATATTGCTAGCAAGATTATAGTGAGTCAGCATGGCGCCTTTGCTGCGTCCCGTGGTGCCTGATGTATAGAGGATGGCGGCTAAATCATCAGGATTTTTTTCTAGTGTTTTAAATTTATCGCTATGCGTTGCAGCACGCGATAAGAGTGAGCCACTATTTTTTCCTGCATGGGGTGTATCTAGTGTAAAGACATGTCTAGTGCCAGCTTTAAAAGCTAGCTGAGAGACCCAACCGAAATTTTGCGGTGAACAAACGACAATGGCCGGTGTAGCATCGTTGATGAAGTAGTCCATCTCACTTGCTCGATACGCTGTATTCAATGGCAGATAAACAAAACCAGCACGTATTGTTGCTAGATACAGCATCAGTGCTTCAGGTGATTTTTCAACTTGTGCAGCAATGCGCGAGCCGACTGGTAAATCACAGCTCGCTAATAAATTTGCAATCTTGGCAGTGCCACGTTCTAGATCGCGCCAACTGTAATAGTGTTGATCTTCTGTCTCACACCAACAATCATCGAGGTCGGCTGGAAATCGTGATTGAAATAAATGATAAAGATTGGCGTTCATGATGCGCTGTTGCCTGTAGTTAATTTTTTATAAGCCAGCATTAACAAGATAATGCCGAGCACAATCATGGGTAATGAGAGCATTTGTCCTGCCGAGATGGTGAATTGAGGGAATTGCACTTCATAATCTGGTATTCGAAAATATTCAGTAAAAAATCGTGCACAGCCATAACCTAAAGCAAATACGCCACTGACGGCAAGTCGTGGTCTGGGTTTGCGTGCATACAACCAGAGAACAATGAATAACAGCACACCATCAATCAATGCTTGATAAAGTGGTGAAGGATGACGCGGCATGCTATCCACATTCGGCCAGATCATGGCCCAGGGTAGAGTAGGATCTGCAATACGTCCTGGTAGTTCTGCATTAATAAAATTACCAATCCGACCTGCGGCATAGCCTAGCGGTACCAAAGGCGCAATGAAGTCCATCACTTCCATCCATGCTCTGCCATGACGTTTTGCCCAGATCGCCATAGCGATTAACACGCCTAAGAATCCTCCATGAAAGGACATGCCACCTTTCCAAACTGCGAAAATTTCTAAAGGATGGCTCAGGAAGTAAACAGGTTGGTAAAATACGACCTCGCCTAAACGACCGCCGATAATGACGCCCAATACGCCGTAGGTCAGCATGTCTTCTAGATCGAGCTTATTCCAACCAGCTGCTGCGATATGTGCTTGTTGAATTCGTAATCGACCGAGGACGATGAAGGATGCAAAGGCTGTTAGATACATTAAGCCGTACCAGCGTATGGCAAGTGGTCCTAGTGAAATAGCGATGGGGTCCGGCAGAGGATGAATTAACATGTGACTTCTCTACGTACAAAAAAAGTTAAAAATTCATGGCAGTGCGACATGAAAGAGTGAGTAAAGCAGATTGTGGCATAAGCAGAATGATTGAGGCAGCTTAGTAAATAAACAGCTAAGTCGACCTTTGTAAATTAAAAATATATTTTTTCGAGTTATCAGAATTTTTAGGAGAACCCATGGCATTTAATCGTCGTTCAAAAAACATTACCCAAGGTGTAGCACGTAGTCCTAATCGTGCAATGTATTACGCAATGGGTTACAAAGCAGCTGATTTCGATAAACCAATGATTGGTGTCGCAAATGGTCATTCCACCATTACACCGTGTAATTCAGGTTTGCAAAAGTTGGCAGATGCTGCGATAGCTGCCATCACAAATGCAGGAGCCAATCCTCAGGTATTTGGTACACCGACCATTTCTGATGGTATGTCTATGGGTACTGAGGGGATGAAATTTTCTTTGATCAGTCGCGAAGTAATTGCAGACAGTATCGAGACTTGTGTGAATGGCCAGTGGTTAGACGGTTGTGTAGTCATTGGTGGTTGCGACAAAAATATGCCGGCTGGGATGATTGCTATGGCACGTACTAATGTGCCTAGTATTTATGTTTATGGCGGCACTATCAGACCGGGTAACTGGAAGGGTACGGATCTCACTATTGTTTCTGCGTTTGAAGCAGTGGGTAAATTTACTGCAGGTCAAATGAGTCAGGAAGATTTTGATGGCATAGAAAGAAATGCTTGTCCTTCAACGGGATCCTGTGGCGGTATGTATACCGCTAACACTATGTCATCCTCATTTGAAGCATTAGGTATGTCATTGTTGTATTCATCAACTATGGCTAATCCGGATGATGAAAAAACAGGTTCAGCTGCTGAGTCGGCGCGCGTCTTAGTCGAAGCAGTGAAAAAAGATTTGAAACCGCGTGACATCATCACGCGTAAATCGATAGAGAACGCCGTTGCAGTGATCATGGCAACGGGCGGATCAACCAATGCAGTATTGCATTATCTCGCAATTGCATATGCTGCGGATGTGGAATGGACAATAGATGACTATGAGCGTATGCGTAAAAAAGTACCTGTCATTTGTAACTTGAAACCTTCAGGTGAATATGTTGCGACTGATTTGCATAAGGCAGGTGGTGTCCCGCAAGTCATGAAGATTTTATTGAATGCAGGTTTACTGAATGGTGATTGCATGACCATTACTGGTAAAACTATGGCTGAAGAATTAGCCAACGTGCCCGACGCACCGTCAGCTGATCAAAATGTGATTATGCCGATTGAACGTGCTTTATATAAACAAGGCCATCTCGCGATTTTGAAAGGCAATCTTTCACCAGAAGGTTGTGTAGCAAAAATCACGGGTCTGAAAAATCCTGTCATCACTGGACCGGCTCGTGTATTTGATGATGAGTACGCTGCCCTAGACGCTATCCTTGCTGACAAAATTCATGCTGGTGATGTCGTCGTCTTGCGCTATCTAGGACCAAAAGGTGGACCTGGTATGCCAGAAATGTTAGCGCCTACTTCAGCGTTAATTGGTAAAGGGCTTGGTGAATCAGTTGGTTTGATTACGGATGGCAGATTCTCAGGCGGTACTTGGGGTATGGTGGTTGGCCATGTCTCTCCAGAGGCCATGGTTGGCGGTACGATAGCTTTGGTGCATGAAGGTGATTCCATCACCATCGATGCGCATCAATTACTCATACAATTAAATGTGGCTGATGAAGAAATCGCTCGCCGCCGTGCTGCTTGGACGCCACCTAAGCCACGTTACACCCGTGGTGTACTAGCAAAATTTGCTACTTTGACATCAAGTGCTAGTAAGGGTGCTGTTACTGATTGAGCATTTCAGGCTGGCTTTAGAATTTGTGAGCGAATGTAAAAAAGTGACTAGGCTTTTTTTAATTGGTGATAGCCTGAAATTGCCTGATCCGGCATGAAAACAAGGTAAAATTTAGCCGTTTTTTGAAACAGGGAGATTGAAATGAAACGTGTAGCATTGTTGGTTATCGCAATCAGCGCACTAGCTTCAAATGGCGCATTTGCTAATGCTGAATTAGCTAAAGAAAAAAATTGCTTGGCTTGCCACGCAGTTGACAACAAGTTAGTTGGACCTGGATATAAAGAAGTCGCTGCTAAATACAAAGGCGACAAATCTGCAGAAGCTAAATTGGCAAAGAAAATTCGTGAAGGTGGCGTTGGTGCTTGGGGTCAGATCCCTATGCCAGCGAATCCTCAGGTTTCTGAAGCTGAGTCTGTAAAGTTATCAAAATGGATTTTGTCTCTGAAATAATTTTTTAACTAGGGTAGTGAGTAACTACCTTATTTGAAAATCAGATGTGATGAAAAAAGCGCTCTTTTTGAGCGCTTTTTTTATGGTTGGTTATGCATACGATTCGTGAATTGCTCGAACGATTACGCTGCGCTAATCGTTCCTACAACTTCGATTACATATGTGGCGTAGGTACGAATAGCGAAGCGTATTCGTACGAAAAAAAAGTTTAACGATGTCGCTAAGCTAATCGTTCCACCAAGTCGTTCCTACAAATTCAATTATTTTGTCACCATGATGCGGTCACGTTTACCCGCTTTGTAGGTATACAAAGTTAGCGTGCCATTTTTAACGTCACCATAAGCATCGAATTCAATTTGGCCTGTTACGCCTTTGTATTTTAATTTTGCTAGTTCAGGTAAGTAGCGTGCAGGTTCAGTTGAATTAGCTTTTTGCATAGCATCTGCCATCATCATTACGGCATCATAAACATATGGTGCATAGAGTTTTACATCGACACCAAATTTCTTTTGATAAGCAGCACGGAAATCAGCTATTGCTTTTTCATCTTTTTCTTCTACACCGCCTGCTTCTGCACAAATCACTTGACCGTCTGTCATACCGCCACCTGAAAGTGAAGCAAGTTGTTCAGTACAGATGCCATCGCCACCCATGAATTTTGCTTGTAATCCAAGTTGATGCATTTGACGCAGCATAGGACCAGCAACAGCATCCATACCACCAAAGAAAACGAGTTCTGGATTTGTTTTCTTAATGGCGGTCAGAATGGCACTGAAATCCATCGCTTTATCATTTGTAAACTGACGGTTGACTACTTGCGCTCCTGCGGCTTTTGCTGCCTTTGCAAATTCATCTGCCACGCCCTGACCATAAGCAGTACGGTCGTCAATAATCGCGATATTTTTTACTTTTAAGGTGTTAGCAGCATAACGACCTAATGCACCACCGAGTTGACCATCATTAGCCACCACACGAAACGCACCTTTGTAACCTTGGCGTGTGTATTTGGGATTAGTAGCAGAGGGTGAAATTTGAGGAATACCTGCATCGTTATAAATTTTTGATGCCGGTATGGTTGTGCCAGAATTTAAATGACCAATCACACCGTTGACTTTATTGTCGACTAATTTTTGTGCAACTGTAGTTGCTTGCTGAGGATTGGCAGCATCATCTTCAGGCACCAAAATAAATTTAACTTTCTTGCCAGCGATGCTGATGCCTTTAGTATTCATAACATCAATCGCCATGCGTGCGCCATTTTCATTATCTTTGCCTAAATGAGCAATCTGCCCAGACAAAGGCCCTACATGACCAATTTTTACGATTTGTTCTTGTGCCCATGTGGTTGCACTTAGACCGCACATAACAAGAAACAGAGAAATGAATGATTTAGTTTGCATACAGCAGCTCCTGAAAAAATAGCATTCAATAGACTAATAATTTTTAATGATGCGGAAATTAAGTAAGAAGGTACAATAAATCAGAGAAAAGCCGCAAATCATTTCAGCACTTATGGAGATTTTTTCTCAGAAGCTATGGTCTGTAAATGCGAAATCAAGTTCAGGAAGATGACCGGAGATGATATCGGCGATTGCTTTACCTGAACCGCAACCCATGGTCCAACCTAAAGTGCCATGACCTGTATTTAAAAATAAATTCGGATAACGTGTTTTGCCTATGTAAGGCACATTGGAGGGTGTTAAGGGTCGCAATCCACTCCAATACACCGGATGTTCATAATCACAAGCGTCAGGAAATAATTCTTGTGTGCGTCGTGTAATAGCAGCGCAACGTGTAGGGTTCAAGTCGCGTGCATAGCCATTCAATTCACAAGTACCTGCTACACGTAGTCGATCGCCTAAACGAGAGATCACTAGCTTGTGTCCGTCGTCAGTCAGAGAGACAGAGGGTGCGAGCTTGTGGTTTAACACAGAATAAGTTGCTGAATAGCCTTTGCCAGGATAGATGAGTAAATCAATACCGACTTGCTTAGCTAGTGCAACCGAGAAGCTTCCCATGGCAATCACAAAGGCGTCAGCATGTTGGACTTGATGATTGCCTTGGTCATCAATGATTTCTACGCCAGTGATACGAGCACTAGATCCCGTGCCTTCTTTGATTAATTTCGTAATGAGAGTATTGAATTGAAATTGCACACCTGCCTTGCTTGCATGAGATGCTAGGCCGAGTGCAAATTTATGCACATCACCAGATTCATCATTTGCTGTGTAGTCTCCACCTACAATTTTTTCTTGCATGGATTGTAAAGCAGGTTCTAATCTTACAACTTCTTCGGTAGAGATGGTTTGACGTGGGCAGCCTAACTCACGCATGAGTTGAGCAGAAGGCAGAGAATGTTGAAATTCTTTTTCGTCTGTATAGAAATGCAATATCCCTTTGGTTAATGCATCATACTCAATCTGTGTTTCTTCTCGAACTGATTGCAGAATCTGACGGCTATATTCTGCAATTGCAATGATTTGACGAATATTATTCGCAGTATGTGAAGGTGTACATTGCTTAAGAAACTCTAAACCCCAGCGCCATTGCAACCATTCGGGGCGAAAGCGATATAGCAGTGGTGCATCCTCTTTACCTAGCCATTGTAATATTTTTAGTGGTGCTGACGGATTAGCCCATGGTTCGGCGTGTGAAACAGAAATTTGGCAACCATTTGCAAAACTCGTTTCTTGTGCAACAGCAGGCTGACGATCTATGACGATGACTTCATGCCCTGCTTTATTTAAGAACCATGCTGAGGCTGTTCCCACTATGCCTGCACCAAGAACGATAACTTTCATTACGACTCTCCGTAAAAATAAATTCTGTTCAGCATTGAGGCTGACAGTTAAACAGAGATTGTAAAAAGTCTGCTAAGGGTTTTACGGTCATTGTGGCGTCGTTAAATAGATTCTTTGGAGATGACGGTAATTCATAGCAAAGATAGGTGATCACGCTACAGTTGTATCAAGATTGATGTCTCGCGATTTGATCAGTAACAGCAGCTTTCACTTCAGCTTCTAGATTTTTACTTAATCTCAGACTGAGTTCCGACATCAATTGTGAAGTCAGTTCTTTAGTGACTGATGCGGTGACTTCAGGCAAGACACTACCCAGCGCAGTGGTGGTTGCACTCTCTAGTCGTTGTCCTATGAGTTGCGGTAAATGTTCCTGCACTGCAGTAGCAATCAGATGTGGGATTTGTGAAGAAAGTTGTGCGCATAGTGTTGCAGCTAATTCTTTCTGTGCCTGCTCAGTCATGACTAATCCACTCGCTGTGGTGCTAGGTGTATCGGTCACGATATCAGTTAAAAGCGGAATATCTGGATCATTCGGTAGAGTGGTCATGATTTATCTGCCATAAAATTGGTCAGTGGATAGCCGCGTTGCTGATACAGGCGATAACGATCGCGCCCTTGAGTTAAATCGTTTTCTTCGGTTGAGACGATTTCAAATAATCTGGTGAAGCGCGCAAAATGCTCAGGAATTTTAGTTGAAAGATTAATCATGATTTCATGATGCGGCAAATCGGCTTCTGCATTATCAGTCAGAATGATTGGTGTTTGTGCAGCAAGCGGGTCAGTAGCCGTTACATGCGGTAAAAAATCTTGTTCTGAAAACGACCACAGCATGTCATCAAATTGAGTAAGTTGTGCTTGATCTTCCAAGAACACGACCACTTGCATTTTGCTAGCGCGAGCTTTACGTATCAAGCGGCAGGCATAGGCAAGTTTATCTGGTACTTTGCTATGAAAATCAACACGGGTCATAGTGTTTGCATCATGCCATTGTGACGAAGTAAAGCATCAATACTTGGTTCACGTCCGCGAAAAGCGGTAAAAGATGTCATAGCAGGGCGAGAACCTCCGACCGACAATATCTCGCGATGAAAAGCAAGTCCGGTTTCAGCTAAACGTTTAGGATCACCTTGCGCTTCTTCAAATGCAGCATAGGCATCAGCAGACAATACTTCAGCCCATTTATAACTGTAATAGCCTGCAGCATAGCCGCCTGCAAAGATGTGAGAGAAGGAATGCTGAAAACGATTAAATGCTGGTGGAATCATGACGGCAACATGATGTCTAACCTCTGCTAACAGCTCAGCCACAGTTTGTGTGCCATGTGGATTGAATTCAAAATGCACATGCATATCAAGTAAAGAGAATTCAACTTGACGCAGCATTTGTAAACCAGATTGGAAGTTTTTTGCAGCGATCATTTTTTCATACAGATTACGAGGTAGTGACTCGCCCGTTTCTGCATGTTGCGTCATGTGCTGCAACACATCCCATTCCCAACAAAAATTTTCCATAAATTGCGAAGGCAATTCAACTGCATCCCATTCCACGCCGGAGATGCCAGAAACACCGAGTTCATCGACTGCTGTCAGCATGTGATGTAGGCCATGCCCAAATTCATGGAACAGTGTAATAACTTCATCATGGGTGAAGTAAGCTGGTTTTTTAACGCCATTTATTACAGCGGGTTCTGTGAAATTACAGGTTAGGTATGCAACCGGTGTTTGTATGTGTGAGCTATTACCTTTACGGCCACGTGCATCATCCATCCAAGCACCACCACGCTTGCCATTACGTGCATAGAGATCAAGATAAAACTGACCAATCAGGTTTCCATTTTTTTCTATACGATAAAAATGTACATCGTCATGCCAAACTGGTGCTTGATCAGTTTTTATGCTCACACCAAACAGGGTTTGAATTAAGCGAAACAAGCCATCGACTACTTTATGTTCAGGGAAATATTGTTTAACTTCTTGCTCTGAGAAGGCGTAGCGTTTTTCTCTGAGTTTTTCAGATGCATAAGTGGTGTCCCATGCTTCTAGTTTGTCTATTCCTAATTCAGTTTTTGCAAAAGCCTTCAGTTCAGCTAAATCATTTTCTGCAAATGGTCGGGCGCGCTGGGCAAGATCATCTAAAAAGCGTATCACTTCAGTTGGCTGAGTTGCCATCTTAGGTACCAGTGATACTTCTGCATAATTTTTATAGCCTAGCAGTTGTGCTTCTTCATGACGTAGTTTCAGTATGTCGATAATATTTTGTGAGTTATCCCATGCAGGATTCGCGCCTAATTCAGAAGCTTTGGTTGCATTCGCGGTGTAAATTGTTTCGCGCAATGCTCTGTCATCTGCATATTGCAAGATCGGGAAATAAGAAGGGAAATGTAAGGTGAAGCGCCAACCTGTTTTGCCTGCTTTTTCTGCGGAAGCCTGTGCTGCTTGTTTTACATCATCCGGCAAACCAGCTAATCTTTTTTCATCAGTGATGATGAGTTCATACGCATTAGTTGCATCAAGTACGTTTTCTGAAAATTTTGTTTGTAATGCGGCTTGTTGTTCTTGTATTTCAGCAAAGCGAATTTTTTTCTCATCCGATAATTCCGCGCCACCTAAACGAAAATCACGAATCGCATTCTCAATAATGCGTTGTCGCGTCGCTGAGAGTTGGGCGTAAGCTGTACTTTCTTGGATAGCTTTATATTTTTCAAATAACGCAAGATTTTGAGCTAGAGCAGTCCAGAACTCAGTGACTTTAGGTTGATTCTCGTTATAGGTTGCACGTAATGCCGGTGTATCGACGACTGCATTTAAATGTCCGACTATGCCCCATGCGCGCGATAATTTTTCTGCAGTTTCCTCAAGAGGTGCTACAAAATTTTCCCAAGTGACATGGGCTGAAGGCACCTCAAGAGTAGCAACCACTGCTTGCGCTTCACTAATTAAACTGGCAATCGCTTCTGATACATATTCAGGTTGAAATGTATCGAAGCGTGGCAGGTCAGAAAAATCTAATAAGGGGTTTTTTATGTCAGACATTGCTTAATGTATTCTTTCCGTCGAGTTCAATTCGCTAGTAATTGTTAAATGCGTTCTGCTGCTTCTATGGTATTGACTAATAACATAGTGATTGTCATAGGGCCTACACCACCTGGTACTGGTGTAATCCAACCAGAGACTTTGAGCGCACCTTCATAATCAACATCACCACATAGTTTGCCTGCATCATCGCGATTCATACCGACATCAATCACCACAGCGCCAGGTTTAATCATGTCAGCGGTAACGATATTACGTTTACCTGTTGCCACAACTAGTATGTCTGCGTCACGGGTGTGATGACCAAGATCACGCGTCTTAGAATTACATATAGTTACAGTTGCACCAGCTTGCAAGAGCAACATGGCTTGTGGTTTACCAACGATGTTGGATGCACCTACTACAACAGCATGGGCGCCACGGACTGGGTAATCAATTGATTCCAACATTTTCATCACGCCGTAAGGGGTACATGGACGAAACAGTGGTTGTCCTGTCATGAGTAAACCCGCATTACTAATGTGGAAACCATCTACATCTTTTTCGGCAGCGATGGCTTCGATGACTTTATTTGCATCGATATGCGCTGGAAGAGGTAACTGAACCAAAATGCCATGGATCTTAGGATCATGATTAAGTGCATCTACACGTGCCAATAACTCAGCTTCTGACATCGCGGCATCATATTTTTCAAATACGGAGTGAATGCCATTTTCTTCACAAGCTTTAATTTTATTTCGCACATAGACTTGTGAAGCTTGACTATCGCCAACCAAAATTACAGCGAGTCCTGGTTGTTGTCCTTTTGCTGTAAGGGCGGCAGCACGTTTCGCTACATCAGTGCGTAGTGTGTGGGAGAGCTCGATTCCATTGATGATTTTGGCTGACATAACGAATAACCTTCCATAAAAAGTGGTAAACAATCATTATAAGCGTCAACAGATTTGATGCTGGGCAATGGGCTTAGCCTCCCTGTTTATGGGATGGATGGTGGTGATTGTTACGGAATGGCGCGCTGAATTCGACTCAATTATTCATAATTTTTCATAATATGAAATGTAATATCGTATTTTGAAAATTTAAAAAGTCCTGATACACTTTGGTCAAGCTTGGATGTCAGACCAAAATCAATGTATGGTCAGGTTGGGCGTCTCAAAAAGAAGGCTGTTAACCACATCAGGGAGACACAATCATGTCTGCACAACTCGACGTCCTGTTGGCGCAAGCCGCCAATGATCCGGATTCAATAGAAACCCAAGAGTGGCTAGATGCACTCGAATCTGTTTTGGACCAAGAAGGTCCAGAGCGCGCGCATTACTTATTAGAGCGTATGGTG
>JAIXOW010000281.1 GCA_027486615.1 Oxalobacteraceae bacterium
AACTCCATAGGCGTGTAGTCGTCATTCAACAGTAAAACCTGGTACATCGATGGCGGTTTTACCGCCTGCTTCTGCTCCTTGCGTACAAGGACAGTGCCATTATCATCCCTAGTTGCCATGCGTCTATTCTAATGCGTCCGTCAATTTGCGTAACAGTCAAAATCAGCAATATCCGACCGTGTTCAGATATTACGCCCTTTCCTGATAGTGCGCAGATTACGGCCAATTTGCCCTTACTAACCCCATTTATTTCGGGCAGACAGGGTCAGTCTAGCACTTTATGCAAGTGACTTGACTTTTCTATTTTTTACGCAAACAATGGCAAATATCGGTTATTGCTTATTGGCAATATCGACTTGGAGGGGCAATATTAGAGGGGGCAGCGTTACGCGAGCTTCTTGCTTTTAAGTCTCGTGTGATTGGTTATTTCTAGAAAGACCCTTTTTATGGCAACAGGTACAGTCAAGTGGTTTAACGACGCTAAAGGCTTCGGCTTTATTACTCCGGACGATGGTGGTGAAGATCTCTTTGCACACTTCTCCGCTATTTCAATGAATGGCTTTAAGACCCTCAAAGAAGGTCAAAAAGTATCGTTCGAAGTAACGCAAGGCCCTAAAGGCAAGCAGGCTTCTAACATCAATAACGTCTGATTACCCATTAGGCTCTACTTAAAACCCCCGCCACAATCGGGGGTTTTTTATTACCTAATGATTTTTCGTTAATAAAAAATTAAGATACGCAATACTCCGGCATCACGAAACCACATTGTATGGCTCCGCAATGCCAGAGGCTGGCAAAGAGAATTACATATGCTCGATCATGACGTCACCAAAGCCTGAGCAAGACATCTGGGTAGAGCCTTCCATCAATCTAGCAAAGTCATAGGTCACTTTTTTGGATGCAATGGATTTTTCCATAGAGCTGATGATGAGATCAGCGGCTTCAAACCAACCCATGTGGCGTAACATCATTTCCGCGGACAAGATCAGAGAACCTGGATTCACATAGTCTTTACCTGCATATTTTGGTGCTGTGCCATGAGTTGCTTCAAACATCGCTACTGAATCTGACAAATTCGCGCCTGGAGCAATACCAATTCCCCCGACCTGAGCTGCGAGCGCATCGGAAATATAGTCGCCATTCAAGTTCAAGGTAGCAATCACGCTGTACTCATTCGGACGCAATAGAATTTGCTGCAAGAATGCATCTGCGATCGCATCTTTCACAATGATGTCTTTACCGGTCTTAGGATTTTTAAATTTGCACCATGGGCCCCCATCAATCAGTTGCGCGCCAAATTCTTTCTGAGCCAATGCATAACCCCAGTCACGGAATCCACCTTCGGTGTATTTCATGATGTTGCCTTTGTGAACTATGGTCAGAGAAGGCTTATCGTTATCTATCGTGTATTGAATCGCTTTGCGAACCAAGCGCTCGGTACCTTCACGGGAAACTGGTTTGACGCCAATCCCTGAGGTTTCAGGGAAGCGGATTTTTTTCACGCCCATTTCCTTGATCAGGAAATCAATCACTTTTTTCGCGCCTTCTGATCCTTCTTGCCATTCGATACCAGCATAAATATCTTCCGAGTTCTCGCGGAAAATCACCATATCGGTTTTTTCTGGCTCACGCAGTGGTGAAGGCACGCCGGTGAAATAACGCACTGGACGCAAACAAACATAGAGATCCAGTTCTTGACGCAATGCCACGTTCAAAGAGCGAATACCACCGCCGACTGGCGTGGTCAGTGGTCCTTTGATCGAGACCACATATTCTTTTAGTACCTTCAAGGTTTCTTCTGGCAGCCATACATCAGGGCCATACACTTGGGTTGATTTTTCGCCTGCATAGATTTCCATCCAGCTGATTTTGCGCTTGCCGCCATAAGATTTTTTGACCGCCGCATCAATCACTTTAATCATCACTGGGCTGATATCGACACCAGTGCCATCGCCTTCGATGTAAGGAATAATAGGGTTGTCAGGAACCGTCAAAGAAAAGTCGGCATTGACCGAAATTTGTTTGCCCTCAGTGGGCACTTTGATATGTTGATACATCGTTATCTCCGAAGGTGACGACCAGCTTAAATTGGTGATTGCGTCTCGTGAACAGCAATGCGCTTTCGCTGGGCAAGGCAACAAAAAATAAAACAAAGAGGCAAACGCCTAGTCGCAAGTCTTATATAAGACATAAGACCGCATCCCACATTATGCACCAGTATTTTACTTGGTGCTATCTCGCAGACAGGAAAAATAATCCCTGTTTGCAAAAAATCTTTTCAAGCAAGTCCTAGAAAAAAGGGGAAAATGAGCTTTCGGCATGCGCTTTACTCGTTAGAGCATGCATTTCAGCATTTTCACTTATGCGACTCATCTTATTCAACAAACCTTATGGCGTACTCAGTCAATTCGGGCGAACCGAAGAACATACCTCTCTGGCCGATTATTTGACTATTCCTAATATTTATCCAGCCGGAAGACTCGATGCCGATAGCGAAGGTCTCATGCTCTTAACGGACGATGGACGACTGCAACATGCCATTAGCAATCCTCAGCAAGAAAAAGAAAAAGTCTATTTAGTGCAGGTTGAAGGACAAATCGACGCTCAAGCCCTAGAGCGCTTGCGTGCACCCTTACACTTAGGCGATTTCACGACCTTGCCGTCCGAAGCCAGCCAGATAGAGGCGCCTTCTTGGCTATGGGATCGCAGCCCACCCATACGCTATAGAGCCGCCATACCAAGTAGTTGGTTAGCGCTTACCCTCACTGAAGGTAAAAACCGTCAAGTTAGACGCATGACAGCCGCTGTTGGATTTCCAACTTTGCGCCTAGTACGTTGGGCAATTGGTCCTATTTCATTAGCCAGCCATCCCTTACTCCCTGGAGAATGGCTAGAATTGCACCCTAATGAATGGACGGATGCCTGAGTTTTATTCATGCTTAGAAGCATGTCCCCAATCGACTAAGTTAAAACCAACAGCATAATTAGGGAGATTTTTTTGAGAAGCACATTACGTAAGGTCCTCATCATAGGCTTATGGAGCCTGATTTTTTCAAATGCTGCACTCGCACTCGAACCTAACAAATTTCAAGTTGTCCCATTAACCATTGGTATTCATGTCATACAGGCAGAATACGCTAGCAGCAATGAAGAACGTATGCAGGGACTCATGTTTCGCAAACAAATGGGTACGAACGAAGGCATGGTGTTTCGCTTCGATCGCATCGGTAAAGTCTGCATGTGGATGAAAAACACCCTGCTACCTTTGTCGGTCGCTTTCATTGATGAAGAAGGCAGCATCATTAATATTGAAGATATGCAGCCTGAAACTCTGGATTCGCACTGCTCAGAAAAACCAGCGCGTTATGCATTAGAAATGAATCAAGGCTGGTTTAAACGAAAAAATATTAAATCCGGCAGCAAGATTCTTGGCTTACCAAAATAAAAAATCCCTGCTGAGACAAATCAGCAGGGATTTTTTTTATGCTTAAAACTTGATCAGAACGGCGAGATGCGCAGACTTGGAAGCTTAGGCCAGTGCTTTAACAGCTGCTGACAGACGGCTCTTATGACGAGCTGCCTTGTTCTTATGAATAATTCTTTTGTCAGCAATACGATCGATAACCGATATAGATGACTGGAAAACTGCCATTGCTGCAGCTTTATCGCCTGCATCGATAGCTTTACGAACTGCTTTAATCGCCGTACGCAAAGTCGAACGCTGACTTGAATTGTGCGCATTGAGCTTAACTGCTTGACGAGCGCGTTTACGCGCTTGTGCTGTATTTGCCATAACTGTGTCCTGAACTTGGAATGCTGGACTAAGCCTGTGACTAGTCCGCGGAAATCGGAAAAACGAAGATTATAGCTGCTTTTATGCATACGAGTAAACAGCATAGAGAAGAATCTTGCAGGAATGCGACCATCTAAAACAGCGTCATGTTTTCAGAATGCTAATTTATCAGCAATAAGTAAAGTCTCTCAGGGGGCTATAATTTCGCAATGAATTTGCATAAAACGCTAGCCACCGTATCTGGCATGACGCTGCTGTCACGTATTACGGGACTAGTGCGAGAATTTTTGATCGCCCGCACCTTCGGAGCCTCGATCTACACTGACGCATTCTTCGTCGCTTTCCGCATTCCTAACCTCTTGCGACGCTTGTTTGCAGAAGGCGCTTTCTCACAAGCGTTTGTTCCTATTTTGGCGGAATATAAAAATCAGCAAGGTGAAGCTAAAACAGCAGCTCTGGTAAATCATGTCGCTACTGTTTTATTTTGGACCTTACTCGCCACCACCATCTTAGGCATCATCGCTGCACCACTCATCGTAATGCTAATCGCTAGTGGGTTTACCAAAGATGGACCCACCATGCATCTAGCGGTGGTTATGACGCGCATTATGTTTCCCTATATTTTATTCATGTCATTGGTCGCACTGGCTGGCGGCATACTCAATACATGGCGTGAATTTAAAATTCCGGCCTTCACACCCGTACTATTAAATCTCTCATTCATAACGGCATCATTATTTATTGCGCCACATTTAACACAGCCTGTTTACGGCTTAGCACTAGCGGTTTTTGTTGGTGGCATTTTGCAACTCGCCCTACAACTACCTGCGTTAAGAAAAATAGGCATGCTGCCGCGTATAGGACTCAATCCCTTCACAGCATTACGCGATGACGGTGTGAAACGTGTTTTAAGACAAATGGTACCTGCTACATTTGCAGTCTCCGTTGCGCAGATCAGCCTCATCATCAATACCAACATTGCATCGCACTTAGAGCATGGTAGTGTTTCTTGGCTTTCTTATGCAGATAGACTCATGGAACTACCCACTGGTTTGTTAGGCGTCGCACTTGGTACGATTTTGCTTCCTAGTTTGTCCAAAGCAAATGCAGTGGGTGATCAACAAGAGTATTCATCTTTATTAGATTGGGGATTGCGCTTAACATTTTTACTAGCTATGCCAGCTGCAGTAGCACTCATGGTGTTATCCATTCCTTTAACTACGACCTTATTTCACTATGGTCAATTTGATCAACATTCAGTTGCCATGACCGCGCAAGCCTTAATTGCATATGGCGTAGGACTCATGGGTTTAATTTTAGTAAAAATTCTCGCGCCTGGTTTCTACGCAAAGCAAGACATACGCACACCGGTAAAAATTGCCATAGGCGTTTTAATCGCCACCCAAATCATGAATTATTTATTCGTACCCTGGATTGCGCATGCTGGTCTTGCACTCTCAATAGGAATTGGCGCCACCATCAATGCAGGAATTTTATTTTTCATTCTTTTAAAACGTGGCCTGTATCAACCTTCAGCGGGTTGGATTTTTTTCCTTGCTCGACTCTTAGGAGCCTTATTGATATTGACAGGCATAGGCATGTGGGCAGGCTCACAATTTGATTGGATAAGCTTAGGTGCCACGCCTCTCATCAGGATCGCTGATTTATTGCTCATCATCGTACTTTGCATGGTGAGTTATTTCGGCGCGCTATTCGCTATGGGCTTTCGTTTGCGTGACTTAAAACGGTCATCGACTTAATTTTTAAAAAATACACTCAGCGATGATGCAAGCACTCGATTATTTTTCTTCACTAGTCAAACAAGATGATGCTATTCCACTGTTTGAAGCAGCACTGTGCATTGCGCAAGATGATGATCCCGCTCTCGACCTAACTGCTTGCGCAATAGAGATTGATAAATTCGCAGCGCGTCTAAACCAACGTCTACCTAGAGATATTGCACAAATACCTAAACTACGTTTACTGAATCACTTTTTTTATCAAGAACTCGGCTTTGCTGGCAATGTGAATGATTACTACGACCCCGATAACAGCTATCTACATAAAGTTTTAATTAGCCGCAAAGGTATACCTATTTCGCTTGCCGTCATCTATATGGAATTAGCCCAACAAATCGGCTTACAAGTTAAAGGTATTTCTTTCCCTGGTCATTTTTTAATGAAAGTACCAGTAAAAAGTGGCGACATTATTATTGATCCTTTCAATGGCGCCAGTCTGTCGCGTGAAGAAATAGAACAACGACTAGAGCCTTACATAAACTCTGAACAAGAACATAGTGAGTTATCGTTAACAAGACTACTAGCCGATGCAGAGCCTAGAGAAATCTTGGTCCGCATGCTACGCAACCTCAAAGCCTTATTTGCAGAACATCCTGATTGGCAGCAATTTTTAAATGTGCAGCAAAGACTCATGATCTTACTGCCAGATGATATGAATGAACGGCGTGATCGAGGCTTAGCCTATGCTCACCTCGATTGTCCGCAAGCCGCATTACAAGATATAGAAGCCTATATCGCTGCTCACCCCAACGCAAAAGATGGGTCAAAACTACGCAGCCTATTGCCTGACTTACGCGCTGCAAGTCGCAAACTCAATTAAGGTAACTTTAATTACTAAGCATCACTGACTAAACATCACTTACTAAGTATCACTTACTAAGCTTTAGTGCGTGCTTCTATCGCTTCCCATTTCTCTAAGCTTAGTAATAACAAGCTATCAATTTCAGCAAAACGCGCATTCAACTTTTGCATAGTAGTAGGATCTTGACGATATAAATCAGGATCAGCGAGTTTGGTTCCTATCTCTGCTTGCTCACGCTCTAAATCAGCAATTAACTTCGGCAGCTCTTCTAATTCACGCTGTTCTTTAAAGCTTAGTTTTTTAGGCTTACTCGTAGTCGCTACAGGCTGTGTCGCAGTAGTAGGCGCGGCAGGCGCTACAGATGCTACAGGTTTAGCTTCTATTTTATTTTTCTTTTGATCAGGAGAAGATTTACGCACACGCTCCCAATCTGCATAGCCACCTACATATTCACACCATGCACCCTCACCTTCTGCTACCAGCACTTGTGTCACCACATTGTCTAAGAACGCTCTATCGTGACTCACTAAAAATACAGTGCCGTTAAAATCTTCTAGCAATTGCTCTAACAACTCTAAGGTATCAATATCTAAATCATTGGTAGGTTCATCCAATACCAACACATTCGCAGGTCGTGCAAATAAACGCGCCAACAATAATCGGTTGCGTTCACCACCTGACAAAGACTTCACAGGAGAACGCGCACGTTCAGGCGAAAAAAGAAAATCAGCGAGATAAGTCATCACATGCTTACGCTGACCACCAACCTCAACCCAGTCACTGCCTGGTGAAATCGTATCAGCCAAACTCGTTTCATCATTCAGTTGCGCACGCATTTGATCAAAATAGGCAATTTGCATACGACTACCCTGACGTACTTCACCAGAATCCGGTTGATCTTCACCTAAAATCATTCTTAATAAAGTCGTTTTGCCAGCACCATTCATGCCTATCAAACCTACTTTATCGCCACGCATAATCGTTGCACTAAAATTTTGTACGATACGTTTACTGCCAAAGGACTTACAAATATCAGTCAACTCAGCCACAATTTTTCCGGAACGCTCAGCATCACTTAAGGACATTTTTACTTGTCCTTGCTGATCACGTCGTGATCCTCTTTCTAATCGCAATGATTCCAGCCTACGCACTCGTCCTTCATTACGGGTTCTACGCGCTTCTACACCCTTGCGTATCCAGACTTCTTCTTGCGCTAATACCTTATCGAATTTTGCATTTTCTACCGCTTCAATTTCTAATTGTTCAGCTTTACGAATTTGATACGCAGAAAAATTACCCGGATAGGATTGCAAACGTCCTCGATCTAACTCAACAATACGAGTAGCCACATTATCTAAAAATCGTCTGTCATGCGTAATGAACAGCACGCTACCTTTAAAGTCACGTAATAACTCTTCCAACCAAAGTATGGAAGTAAAGTCGAGATGGTTAGTCGGCTCATCTAAAATCAATACATCAGGTGCAGCAACTAATGCACGCGCTAAAGCTACCCGTTTTTTCATACCACCAGAAAGCGTACTAATGACGTTCGATGGATCGAGACTTAGCCTATGCAAAGTGGTCTCAACGCGATTATTTAAATTCCAACCATCATTAACATCCAATTGCAATTGAATCTGCTGCATCCTATCCATTAACGCGTCATCATCCGCACCACCGAGTTGCGCAGCTAATGCATCATATTCAGTCAGCAAACCGCTAACTTCATGCACACCTTCAGCAACAGCATCAAACACCGTCAAATCTGGATGAATAACCGGCTCTTGCTCAACATAGGCAATACGGAGATTTTGTTGTTTAGTTAACAGCCCATCATCCAGCGGAAAAACACCCGCAATAATGCGTAGTAAAGAAGATTTTCCAGTGCCATTACGACCAATTAAACCCACACGCTCACCCGCTTCTAGCGAGAAATCAGCATGATCTAACAACGCAACATGCCCAAAAGCGAGCTGCGCTTTACTTAATGAAATGAGTGCCATAAACCGAGAATAAGAAAGCTGCAAAGGCAGCAGAGGAAGAAATTAAGGCGCTATTGTACGGGAGCCTTAGTCATTCGATGCCATCACATCATCACAGACACAGCAAATAGGAGTTGAGGTCAGAAAAAGACCCCACATGAAGAACCAGCAAAGACTGGATTTTGATTCCAGTAGCGCCCGCCACTACGAAGCGAGCGCTACTTAATCGACAGGCATGTCAGAAAAAAACTGATAAAAATTGGTGAAGAAATTATATTCCAGAGATAGGTAAATTCATTCCAACTTCAACTTTAGGAATAAATTGCATACTCTGAGTAAAACTTGGTAAGAGACTTTCAGCAGACTCACCACGTAAAACAAATCGACCATTCACAGTCGCTCTGTGGTCAACTTCCAGCTTATCGTAATGGAGATCACCGAAGATACGTGCACCTTCCATCAGGAACACCGACTCAGCATACACATCCCCATACACAGTGCCAGCAACCATAATAGTGCGGCATTTGATATCGCCATTCACCTTACCGGTTGGGCCGACTACTGCTGTCGTGTTCTCATGATTTCTTCCTTCGAGCTCGCCATTGACCATACCATCGAGCAGCAGCTTTCCTGAAAACTGAAATTTGCCATCAATAACGGTTTGATTATCAATAGACGTACGATAGAAAAATCTATTTAACGCGATGATTTTTTCAAATGTGTTCATGATAATTTTCTTTAAGAGATATGCCGGTTGAACACAGCTACTTCGTATCAATGTACATCCACGTAGGGATAAATGGGCACTGCATTTTTTATTTAAACAGCGTAGAGTTTGCCCAAGTACGAGTTCATCATAACCCACTAACACCACATTACAGCTAAATTTTTTACTCTCAAATCCGATATTTTTCATTGCAATTTTTTTACATGGCGCTAATTTGCTTTAAGAAAAATCGCTAACTTATTGATTTACATTGATTCACAAAAGTTGATAAAAAATTATTACAAGCACTGTCATTTTTTATGTTGCTGATGTTGCATGCATTTATTTCAAAATACTTTCATAACGAATAAGTGTAAATTAGCGTAACGTTATGTTTATTTCGTTTTTAAAAACATAAAAACAAAATCAATGTTTTATTTTTAATAAAACATCAGATCTAATTAACACAAGAACTCTAACCAGAATAAATGAAAACTTTATGACGACCGCTATTATTTTTGATACCGAAGCAACCGATATTAATCAACCAGTGATTGTGGAAGCGGCATGGGTCGCATTAGATAATGTGACACCTTTTCAGTTGGGTGATACGTTTCATCAGCGCTATAACCCCGGCAAACCCATCAGCCTAGGTGCATTAGCAACGCACCACATCTTGGATGAAGAATTAATCGACTGCCCACCTGCCAGTACATTTCAATTACCGCGTGAATTGGAATATTTAATCGGGCATAACATTGACTTTGATTGGCAAGCGATAGGCCAACCCGAAGTAAAACGTATCTGTACCTTAGCATTAGCTAGAAAAGCGTGGCCAGAGTTAGATTCACACACTCAAAGCGCCTTACTGTATTTTCTAGAGCGCTCCACCGCCAGAGACAGACTAAGAAATGCGCACTCCGCAGATGCTGATGTACAAATTTGCGCCACGATATTGCAGCATCTATGCAAGGTATTAAACATCACAAGCATAGAAGCGCTATGGACAGCTTCTGAGTCTGCACGACTGCCTAGCCATATGCCTTTTGGCAAACATAAAGGCTTAGCGCTAACCGAGGTTCCTGGAGATTATGTACGCTGGTTATTGGATCAACAAAATATTGATCCTTATCTGCGACAGGCGTTTATGGCGCTAAAAAAAGCTAAGGCCTAACACCTTCAATTTATGTACTTGCGGGATAACGCAAAGTAGTGGTCACCACATTATCTTCAGCGACACTCAGGCTCATCGTAGCTTGATGAATTTTAGCGATCTCTAACGATAAACTCAGACCAAGACCAATACCATCGATGGTTCTGGTATGGGCTAAATCGCCACGATAAAAGCGCTCAAATGCTTTTTCAGACAAATCCTTAGGTGGATTATGAGTAGGATTAGAAATAGCCAAAGTAAATCCTTCTTTGGTTTTTTCTAAATTAAAGTGTATCCAACCTTTTTCGATATTATATTTAATCGCATTGGTATAAATATTGTAGATAATTTGATTAATTAAGCTCTCATCACAATTCCACCGCACCCCAGACTGAACCGTACTAGTAATTTTTAATGAAGAACGAAATAAATCAGCGTCTGCTACTAATTGATTCAACATATCACTGAGCGAGATTTCACGCATATCAGCTTGAATACTATGCGCATCAGCGCGAGACAACAGCAATAGTTTTTCCGTGATCTCAATTAAGCGTTCAATTTCATCACTCATTAAACGCATTTTTATTTGCGATTCACTACCAAGTGGAAAATCAGCGATTAATTTTTCTGCATTACCGCGCAAAATAGTCAGTGGCGTACGCAATTCATGTGAGGCATCTGCAGAAAAGCGTCGCATTTGAATAAATCCTTCATTCAAACGATTACGCATATCATCAAATACATCCACAAAACTTTGAAACTCTTTATAGGGAACTGTTAAATCAATTGGACGCCCTAAATTATCGGATGATAAACGCCGCAATTTCTTCTCAATACGAGTCAGTGGACTCACCACTGTCCTAGTGAGATAAATTGTTAATAACAGTACAGATAAAAGCAAAGCTGGCAAAGAATAAATAATAATCTGATCACGCCAACCCCACGCATCTCTTACAATTTTATCGATGTCACTTTTTCGTACTAATAACATCGCAGCATCTTGTTTTTCTGTAAGCGCTACCGCAATCCATTCCTGACTATCTATCGTCTTTTTTAATAACACCATTGATTCAGGAAGCAATTTTTTTTCATTACTCTCCGCTTGTAGCTCTCTAAAATCTGAACATATATTGATATTGACTTCTACAATCGGATTATTTATTTTATTTTTATCAGAGCACATTACATATGAATTGGCCATGTTTAAAGAAACATCAGCTTCACGATTTTTATTTGCACATACAAAAAATTCATTCACATCAGCAGTTTTGTTTTCACACATTAATAATGCTTGACTCATATCATGTACTACATGATCTGTGACTACGCCAGGCATCATTGCTTTTGAAGTAATACGATTGACTAAAATTACAAAAATAACTGCAAAAAATAATCGTATAAAAACATGTTTCTTAAAAGACTTCTGCATTATTCATGCTCCAAGCGGAATGTGTAACCCACTCCCCTTACCGTTTCAATAGGAAATGGTAAATTATTCGTATTCTTACGATTTAATTTTTTACGTATTCTCTGTATATAAACATCTACTACATTTGTTTCCGGATTAAAACTGATACCCCATACATGCTTTAAGATTTGCTTACGCGAGAAAATATAATTAGGTGAGCGCATTAAGTATTCAATCAAACTAAATTCGCGCTGACTTAATATAGCAGAGGTACCTACCCATTCTGCTCGATTACTTATTTTATTAATGGTCAGACCACCGATTGTGACTTCATCAGCCACCACATTGTTTTTACGCGATGCAATCGCCTTAATGCGCGCTATTAACTCTTCTACAAAAAAGGGCTTGGCTAGATAATCATCGGCACCTCGCTCAAAGCCTTGTAGTCGATCAGGCAAATCTGCTTTTGCCGTTAAGAAGATGATCGGAATATTGTTTCCTGATTGACGCACTTTTTCTAAGATGGTGAATCCGTCTATGTTCGGCAACATCACATCTAATAAAACCAAATCATAGTCACCCTCTAAGATCGCAGCCAAACCTTCAGCGCCATCCATGATGTGATTAACAGTGTATTCGCATTGAATGAGATCGGGTATTACGAATTCAGCAATTTTAATTTCATCTTCAATTAATAGAATTTTTAACGACATAGGACAATCATTTCTTTCAACACTTGTTTGAAATAGTAAAGCAATAAAAATATAACCAAGACAGCATGATATGCATTACTCACAAAACATTAATGACAGAATCGTCATTCGATTAGCCTAATTAAGGTATTATCAGTTCAACAGTTAATTTTCACTCATGAAATTTTATTTTCTATCAAATTATTGGTTTTTAAATAATAAAAGGAAAATTAATTCACATGCAATACTAAATAAACAATAAAACCATGCAATTTTCACCGGCAAAAATTTTTATCACCGCTTTCATCTGCATGGTCATAAACCCAGTGCAAGCTATCGATCTTTTGCCAGGTGATATTGTTGCACCCAAGCCCGGCAATAAACAATTTCTACTTTCTTATTTAAGTAGTGAACGCAACGATCGATACCTTAATAATGTTGTCACCAGAGGTATAGGCATTAAATCTGAACAAGTTCAGCTGCGTACCGCATTCACTTTCGAAATCGATAAATATCCAGCTGCCTTCACAGTCCAACTCAACAATGGCTCCATTCAGTCTACAGGTGGATTGAGTAGTTTTATAGGTAGCTCTGGGTTAGGAGATACCACTTTATTATTTGCGCTTTGGCCTTATGCCGATCGTGAAAAGGGTGAATATCTAGCTATGGGTGCTTATCTCACCCTTCCTAATGGCGATTACCAACCTAAACCAAGTTTGAATCTTGGAGCAAATCGGTATTCCTATGCTTTTCAGTTAGGCTATCAAAAATCGCTAACTTCATCCCTACAATGGATGAGCGCCATCGATGCCTCTTGGTTTGATATTAATAAACAATACCGGCGACTTTTTAGACCAGCAGATACTAATATTCACACCCTAGATCAAAAAAACCTATACAGCTTACAAACTGGTATGCGCTACATCATTAACGATACCTATTCAGTCTCAGCTATGTATTTTCGTACTGTAGGTGGAGAAGAAATGATAGATGGCATTGACGAAAATAATCGAATCGACTTACATCGTTATCAATTATCTGGATCAGCCCAACTTCCAGTAGGCAGATTAATCTTGCAATATGGTGGTGATATAAAAACCCAAAACGGGTTTTATGAAACTAGCCGTGTCATCCTGCGCTACGTAACTGCGTTTTAAAATTCTCCTAGAATAAAAATTCGCTAATTTATCTATGAAAATTACACGGTAAATTGGTGTAAATATCTGCAAATAACATCATGCCAGTAGGCCATTTATAACAACTCTGTAATTAAAAAATCAGTGAAAATGACAATGTCGTCATGTGCAATAAGTATGAAGGCTTTGTAATTTTCCTAGGACCCTAGCCGGTTTACGGTTTCCCCTGGCACATTCTGCTTCAAAGAATGAGACCTCTTATGGTCGCAGCCATTTCAGCGGGAAATCAGGGAAATGGGTTCATCCGATCTACTACGTCATTTATTTAAGAATCTTAACCTGGACAAGTATTTGTCCCGGAGGGGTGCTGACGAGCCTGTAGAACTCACAGCGCATCTTTCCTTGGTGACGGGCGTCATCTACATGATGATCGCCGATGGTGAAGTATCTGAACAAGAAAGTAGCCATCTTCAATCTATCATCGGTGGTAATGAAGAAGTATTACATCGTGCATTGAGCTATGTAGAAGCCAATAGCATCGATGAATATCTAGAAACGCTACCAAAAATACTCAGTAATGCACAAAAAGTTTGCATATTAATGAATATATGCGACTCCATCATGGCAGATGGCGACCTCGCTGATGATGAGAAAGAATTATTTTCCCGATTTTTAGCTGCAGTCGGTTTGACGGAAGAATCCTTCAAACCTTACTTAAGAGCGATCTCTGTAAAAAATGAAAGAGACATACTCGGCTCCTTTAATCAAGACTTCACACCAGAAGAACTCAATCCTCCGCTAATCTTAGCTATCTGTTTAATCTACATGATGTCCTCTGACGGACAAATGGCAAAGGAAGAAATAGGTCAGCTACATATGGTGATTGGTAAGTGCCCTAGCTTATTACAATCAGCGCTGAAATATGTAGGCAAAAATAAAGCACCAAAATTTTTAAAAGCTGCTGCTGAATTACTTGATCCTATGCAGCGCCTTTGCGTATTAACCAATGTATGGGATATCGTTCTCACCGACGGCAAAATAGAAAAAGCAGAAGTAGAATTATTTAAAAAAATGCTACTAGCATTTGGCTATACACAAGCTAGCTTTAAGCCTTATTTTAATATTCTACAAATTAAAAATAATAAGCCAGAAGAAGATCGCTATAGCAATAGAAATAGTAACTATGCTGTACAAGGCGGGAGTAGAAATTCCAGTAACAATAATCATAAAGCCTTTGTACCAGCAAGCGCCCCTCGCCCTGGTATCAACACCCGCTCAGGATTTGCAAATGCAATCGCACCGAAACGCGATAACACGCGACAAAATGCATTAGATAGCATCATCGGTAGTCAGATGCAGTCGAACATCGACAGCCTGGCTAACGTCATCCAAGAACAAGAAGATCTGGAAGATATTACTGATAATGCTACCTATAGTGATAGTGAATTAAACGCACAACTTCTACAGCAAGCGAATAATGATGAAGATGTCATTAGTAGCTTGAGTAACAACGGTGATCTAAGTTTAGGAGATGCTTCTGAAAATGATGCTTGGTCATCGTTTCAAATCGATACCAGCAACCAAAACGGCCATAGTGATTTCAAACTAGATTTAGGTGCTAAGCGCGAACAAGATTTCAATGATTTTTCTATTAGCGCGAGTGATAGCGCGAGTGATAGAAGCGCACAAGGCTTGTCTGGAACAACGATAGCGCAAACATTAGGAAATGCACACGACTCCACCATCGATGCCCATAAAGTGTTGGTTCAAAATAGGCCATCACTACTTTCACCATTAATTGATGCTTCATTAAAATTTGATTTCTCTGCAATTACACCGCGCATGCAAACAGTACAGGACCGAACTGCTGTTATCCATACCTCGTTAGAAAAAGTAAATTCCCATGCATTTCATCTTAAAGATATAGGAAGAAAAGATATGACATCACAATCCATAGCCCCCAAAGAAGGCATGAGAAGACCAAGACAACGACCCATTGCAGTTACTGGCGAAAGTCACACCAATCATGCTGGCTTAACGCTAGCTGCAAGTAACGATCATTTACATAGCCAGCATCATTCAGAATCAAGCACACAGAATGAATCAAATACTGGTGTGCGATTAATTGCTAGCATTTGCTTTACTGTTCTGTGTGTGGCACATGGATTTACTAGCTATGGCGAATCACTATTAGACAAACAAATCTTAGAACATGAACATCAATCAGTGGTTGCACACAATGCTTTTCAAAGCGTCGCAGCTCAGCAAGTGAACTATCAACTATCAGCCAATGATTTAGCACTTACCCTACAAAACAAAGATGCACTGACTGATGAGCAAGTCGATGTTGCCCAAACACGATTAGTTCTATATCAATCTACTATACAAAGCAAAGAAAGCTCACCCGACAGTAAAGATGGAAAAAAAGAGCTACAAGAAACAGCGAAACAACAAGAAAGTCTAGTAACTGAAATTAATAAACAACTCAATTGGCTCATAATTGCAAAATCCATCTTCTTACTTGGCCTAGGCCTAAGCGTAATGGGATTTTTCTCGAAATCACGTTGGTTAGCGATTGGTAGCACCACCACATTTTTAGCCGGCGTAGGAATTGGATTGAGTGGATTTTTTGGATTGATATAAACAACGATGTTGCGCTAACCATCCCTATCACTTCATCAAGTGGTAGGTAATCTCTAAATCCACCATGCGGCGCAATGCATTGCGCCCTACCCTCTAGTAAAAAAATTTGTTTCAAATTTTGTGGGTGCAATTAGCGTAGCCTAATCGTACGAACCAACTCACCGAATCTTCCCCAAACTCGCCTAAGCTATAATCCTGCGAGCAGTGCCCTTGCCTGCCTGCGTCTCGCCGTAGTTCAATGGATAGAACGAGTGCCTCATAAGAGACTTCCTATGTCAGCAAACAACACAATTGCGAACTTATTTTTGTTTATATAAAAGGTATGGAAGGTAATGTTAAAAAAATTGAAAGGCGTTAGTCAGCCATTCTATGCGCTCATATAATAATTAATATTGAAATATCAAAGATCATTTTTAGGTTACTAAATGGATCAACCTACTTTTAAAATTATTTTAATGCATCACAAGCAAGGACCTAAGCTATTTGGCGATACCAATAGATTACTGTGATTCATTAATTATTTTTTTTTTTTTTTTTACATTTAACAGTCTCATTGTAAAAAGATGGTTAAACCAATTTCTTTCAACTTTAAGGGTGAGATATTTAATTCAATTCTTGAATTATCAAAACGGTTTGGCATTCATCAATCCACTATAGCCAGACGATTAAGAGATGGATGGTCATTAGAACAAGCTTTAAATCAAGATACTAAACCCAAGCAATCTGGAAATGCTCCATCAGTTCATTATAATGGCAAGATTTATAAAAACTTAAAAGAATTAGCTGAAGTTCATAGTATTGATCCCAAAACATTTAGAGCTCGGTTACATCGAGGATATTCTCTTGAAGAAGCTATATCTGGCATATTCAAAAGAAAAATTAGTACCAACTCTAAAAAAATATTTCACAAAGATAAAACATATAACTCTATAAAAGATCTTGCCTCTGAATATGGGGTTAAACCCTCAGTTTTTTCCCGTCGACTTAAAAATGGATGGTCTATTGATCAAGCGTTAGAAGTTACTGATGCGCCACCTAGATTCCGTAATTTTGAGGGACATGCTAGAAATATTAAATGGAAACATACTAGGTCAGGATCTTCGGTAGTAGAACCAATACCAGATTCAGATGGATACAAGCTCTACTTAATTAAAAATAATAAAAATAGTAAAGAGTATGTGGGAATTACTATAGGTTCTATTTCTGCACGATTGAAACAACATTTCTCATCTGCCCGTCGAGGTAGAAAGTCTCCTCTCCCCAATGCTATTAGATATTATGGCGAAGACTCTTTTTTTATCGAACTTATTCGCAATGACGCTAAAACGTTTGATGAATTACAAGATCAAGAAATTAACGAGATAGCAGCTAGAGGCACTTTAAAGAACGGTTACAACGCAGCAGTTGGAGGTGCCCTTGGCACTAGCAAATCAATCACTGTCAATGGAAAATTATTTCCAAGTCTTAGTCAAGCAGCTGATCATTTCGGTATAGATCAATATGTATTCTCAATGCGTTTAAATCGATTGAAGTGGACACCAGAAGAATCTGCAGGTCTTATAGAACGAAATTGGAAAGGTAAAGCTCGAAATATTGAAATAGATAACCAGTCATTTGAAAGTCTTGCTGAAGCTGCCAAATATTACAAAATAGATCCCAAAAAACTTTACGACAGGCTATCGAAAGGTTGGTCTATAAAAGCGGCTTTGGGTATAGATTCAGCTCCCGATACTACCAAATATATCGGAACTACAATTGTGGTTCAGGGAGTTGAATATAAATCTATACAAGCTGCCGCATCAGCACTTGGTATTTCATCTGAACCATTTAGACTTCGATTGAAATCTGGAATGAGTCCTGATGATGCCTATGATCGTGCAAGAAAAAAGTAATAGCATCCCCCTCCCCGAATCTTCCCCAAACTCGCCTAAGCTATAATCCTGCGAGCAGTGTCATTGCCTGCCTGCGTCTCGCCGTAGTTCAATGGATAGAACGAGTGCCTCCTAAGCGCTAGATACAGGTTCGATTCCTGTCGGCGGGACCAAACTGAATAAAATAATAAATAAGAACGTTGAGACGATTCAGATGCACAACACAATTTTTACTACACCTGTGGTGAATACTTTTCTTCGTAAGTTATCTACCACTTTATTGAAGCTAAATGGTTGGAAGGTGGAAGGGGTGTTGCCGACTGATGTAAGTAAATGTGTTTTTATCGCTGCACCGCATACGAGTAATTGGGATTTACCCTATACCTTAATGGTCGCGTTTGCTCTACGTTTGAATATAGTCTGGATGGGCAAGGCTAGCATTTTTACTTTTCCATTTGGATCGTTAATGCGTTGGTTGGGTGGTATTGCTGTGAATCGTGAGCAATCGAATAATTTAGTGGCAGCCTCAGCTGAAGCCTTACGAGCTTATACAGGTTCAGTTCAACTTGTGATTCCACCGGAAGGAACGAGAAGTAAAAATCGTTATTGGAAAACTGGTTTTTACTATATTGCACTAGAAGCCGAAGTACCTATCTTAATGGCTTATATGGATTATTCTAAGAAGATTAGTGGCATTGGTCCACTCTTACATCCTACTGGCGACATAGAAAAAGATATGCAAACTGTGAAAGCGTTTTACGCGCCATTCAAAGGCAAGAATGCAGATCAGTTTGCATCAGAAAACTGATCTGCATTTTATTAAGCTAAGCAGTCAATTACATAGCTTAGTTACATAACTTAGTGACATAATTTTTCTTTTAAGATTTGATCTGCGCTACCAGATCGTATGCTACTTAGTCGCAGCGCTGTTTCCATCTCACTGACTACAACACCTTGCGCTAATTTTTTATCATACTTGATGATTTTTTCTGCGCCGATTTTTTGTGTAGAACAATCTAATGTAGTCAGAGATTTCTCGGATAAGATTTCTTTACCTTCTAAAGTCGTCAAAGGTGCGGCGTAATTCGAGAGCGTCCATAATTTTATCTTGCCTGAATCTTTGCTTATCAATGCAGAATCAAAGAATTCTTCGACTTCTGCATTTTTCGCATAGCTCTTCCATTCAGCATGGGCTACGTAGCCAGTCAAAGCGAGGCTAATGAATACGATTAAATTTTTCATTAGTTTAATTTTCTTGGTTTACCAAAATCACCTTCTTTAGGAAAGAGGAAAGTAGTCTTACTTGGACCCATTCCTACAATTTGTACGATCGCTCCTTCTTCACCGGCACCATCATAATGCACGCCACCAGCAGGGTGAAACATATAACTCCCTGCACGTAAGGGTTGGGTTGCAGTTGGATCCCAGCTTTCATCTTTACCTGCAAACCATGTGCCTTGAATCACCGTCACATGTCTATCTTCAGCATGAAAATGCGGTGAGCTCATCACACCTGGAGGGAAATGCGCACGAATCACATACTGACCTGCTTTAGAAGGATCGCCATAGACCACAGCGATCTTTACGCCCTTGCCTGCATCTTTCCACACGATGTTTTCAGGAAGAGCCACAATAAAATCTTTTTCACTAGGCGCAGACCAACTGGGGGACGCGATTAAAAGCGCCGCAAGACAGAACGTAAAAAAACCTGAAATCGACTTCATCAACATACGTCACCTATAAGTTAAAAGCAAAAATCTATTTTAACGTTGAATTAATTCATCAGTACACAATTAAAAAAATCGTATTATTAACCATGTGACAATAGCGATACTTATCATGGTTGATAGCATCATTGCTAATACCGCATGCAGCTTATTTCTATTCATGAAATAAAGTTAACTTGTTAATGTAGCTTGCAGAGTACGTGATTGCATAAGCAGTGACTAGGCTTATTTTTTATCGTTAGATTCCAAAGTTCAGCCATACTTGCGTTAAGATTATTATTCAATCTGACTTCTATGAATTTATAAAGGAATAGTATGAAGCTAGTACGTTATGGTCGCCTCGGCCAAGAAAAACCTGGATTAATTGATGCCGAAGGCAAGCTACGTAGCCTCTCTGATGTCATAGAAGATATCGATGCCAGTGTGCTTGCGCCAAAATCCCTCGCAAAGCTAGCCAAAATCAAACCTACTTCCCTTCCAACTGTGCGAGGTAATCCTCGCCTAGGCGTGCCCGTTGCGCAAGTAGGAAAGTTTATTGGTATAGGTCTGAACTATTCAGACCATGCTGCAGAATCGGGTATGCCTATTCCCACTGAACCTATCGTCTTTATGAAGGCTGTGACTTCACTAGCTGGTGCTAACGATACGGTGATGTTACCCAAAGATGTGAGCAAAGCCGATTGGGAAGTAGAACTCGGTGTCATCATAGGTAGTAAAGCACAATATGTGACTGCAACAAACGCTTTAGATTATGTTGCAGGCTATTGCGTTGTGAATGATTTATCTGAGCGCGCATTTCAATTAGAACGAGGCAATCAATGGGATAAAGGTAAAGGTTGTGACACCTTTGGTCCAGTAGGTCCTTGGTTAGTGACACGCGATGAAGTTCTTAATCCACATAAGCTATCTATGTGGTTAGATTTAAATGGTGAACGTCGTCAAACTGGTAACACTCGTACTATGATTTTTTCAGTCGCAAAAATTATTAGTTATCTCAGCCGTTTTATGACGCTCATGCCTGGCGATATCATTGCAACAGGCACGCCACCTGGTGTGGGTATGGGTATGAAGCCGCAGCAGTTTCTAGCCGCTGGAGATTCCCTACATCTAGGCATTGAAGGCTTGGGAGAACAACGACAACAAGTCGTACGTTATAAGAAAAGCTGAGTGTGTATTAAGGCTTTCGCATTTCATTCTGCATCGGGCTGCTGTGCAGGCGATGCATGAATGAAAGCGTCTAACTGAAGGCAAGCATCATTAATTCTTAACAACGTAGGCATAGCAGTCAAATCACACTGCAAGCGCTTTGCATTTGCAATCTGTGGAATTAAAAAGCAATCTACAAGACTAGGCGCATCGTCGTAACAATAGCGCCCTACACGCTGATCCTCAGACAACATCTGTTCAACAGAAGCTAAACCCTGTTCACACCAATGTCGGTACCATGTATTTTTTTCTTCTTCGCTCACATGCAATACATTAGTTAAATATTGCAAGATCCGTAAATTATTAATCGGATGAATATCACAAGCAATCATTAACGCCACACTACGCTGCCACGCTCTATCTATTGATGTAGTTGAGAGTAGTGCAGGCGTAGGATATGTCTCTTCCAGATATTCAATAATCGCTAATGACTGTGTCAGTGCGACGCCATTATTTTCTAAGACTGGCACGAGTGCGTCAGGATTTAATGCGCGAAAATTATCAGAGAATTGTTCACCTCCATTTTTGAGCAAATGCACAGGCACTAAGTCATACGACAATCCCTTGAGATTAAGCGCAATGCGTACGCGATAAGACGCCGAACTACGAAAATAGCTATGAAGTTTCATTGTTATTCTCTATAAATTAATCTTTATAGCATTATGCCAGCCATAAATCAGAGGGAAATGAACTAAACCGATTAGAAAATTACTCAGCTTTGCATGTCATTTTACTGGAGCTAATCATGAAACCTATCGGACGTTATATACCTACTCACGACACCAGTCGCACAAAATCACCAAACAACAGCACTCCATCCAACAATCCAGAAATAAAGAGCGAATTTCTCTCAAAGTCACAACAGCAAGCCTTATTGTCTGGCAATGCAAAAGAAATTAAACGGGCAAATGATGCTGCACTTGCAGAGGCTATACAACATAGCTTAAATGAACACCCTACTCATACAAAAACTAGTTCTTCAAAAAGAAAAATAACATCCAGTGAATGGTCTGCTCACGCAAAAAATAATTTACAACTTAGAAAATGGTTTGATGCCAATAATTATTTAATCAAACCAAACTCCGGCAAAGAAAATAATTGCCTGCTCATCTCTTTGCTACAACATGTCACTGGCAACTATGATAGCCAACATACCAAACGAGCTCAGCACTATAAATCCATCTTACAAAATGTTAGCAAGGGTACGATTAATAGTTTTGATCCTCTATATAGTGATTCCGATTGGACGACTTTTATGATCAATAAAATTAATCAAGACTACGAAACAGATTTTTCTGTAGATTTTTATAGCGCAGATACTGATGGAAAACCTGCTGTATTACGCGTCGGTCAAGGAAAAAATCCTGTGATTATTTTTGATCAAGGCGGGCATTTCGAAGCCGTGATCACAAAAAATAAGCCCTAAAAATATTTACAAGTTTTTAGCCACCTAAATAAGCATGAATCACTTCTGGGTTATGTAATAACTCACTCGCCAAACCTGACAAAGTAATCGTGCCTGTGTCCATTACATAGGCACGTTGTGTCAAAGCTAAAGCCTGACGCACATTTTGCTCCACCAATAAGATGGCTATTCCTTGAGCAGCAATGGTTTTAATCACTTCGAAAATTTTTTCCACCATAATTGGCGCGAGCCCCATAGAAGGCTCATCAAGTAACAGCAACTGAGGCTTGCTCATCAAAGCTCTCGCCATCACTAACATTTGCTGCTCTCCACCTGACAAAGTGCCAGCTAATTGCTCAGCACGTTCTTTTAAGCGTGGGAAAATCGTAAACCATTTTTCTATATCGGCTTCAATTTCCGAATGATCTTGCCTGGTATACGCACCCATTAATAAATTTTCTTTAATGCTCATACGTGCAAATACACCCCGCCCCTCAGGCACCATGGCTAAACCTTGAGACGGCAAACTATAAGCAGGCAAGACACTAATATTTTGATTGGCATAAGTAATCGTGCCTTGCACAGTGGCAGCGGGTAATGTGCCTGTGATAGCTTTTAAGGTTGTAGTTTTACCAGCACCGTTCGCACCGATCAAACTGACACATTCACCCTGCCCTATATCAAAGCTGATTCCTTTTACAGCTTCTATCCCGCCATAGTGCACAACTAAGTCGCGTACACTCAATAAAGGCTGTGGCGAATTCATGCTAGCTCTCCACCTAAATAAGCCGCAAGTACAGCCGGATTTTTTTGAATCTCATGCGGTTCGCCTTCGGCGATGACCTTGCCATAATCAAGTACCGTGATGCGATCACAAATACTCATCATTAATTTCACATCATGCTCAATCAGTAAGATTGCACAACACTGTGCTTTTATTTTTAATAGCAGCTGATGTAAATTATCTTTTTCACTGTGATTCATACCCGCAGCAGGTTCATCTAAAGCAAGCAAGATAGGATCTGTCGCGAGTGCTCTTGCAATCTCCAAACGACGTTGATCGCCATACGATAAATGCCTTGCTGCACGATCAGCCAAATGAGCAATGCCTACAAATTCTAATAATTCATGTGCACGCTGTTCAATCTCAGCTTCTTCTTTGCGTGCTGCAGGATGACGTAAGATCGCTCCTAAGATACCCTGATGCGTTCTTACATGACGACCTACCATCACATTTTCACAAGCCGTCATATCGGCAAACAAACGTATGTTTTGAAATGTGCGTGCAATACCTGCTTGCGCTACGCGATGGGGTGCTGAAGGTGAATAAGATTTTCCTGATAAAGAGAAGCGTCCTGTTTCAGCTTGATATAAACCGGTAATAACATTGAATAATGTTGTTTTACCAGCACCATTTGGTCCTATCAAACCCACAATCTGATGAGGATAAATTTTCAATTTCACATCAGACAAAGCCTGTAGGCCACCAAAGCGCTTACTCACTTGCTCGATATGTAGGAGAGGTGCTGATGTCATAGCTTTGCCTCAGCATCAACTTTGACAGGACGATTTTCACGCACAGGCGAAGGCCATAAGCCAGCAGGACGAATCAACATAATGCAGACTAATGCTAAACCATAGAGTAGTTGCCTTAATACTTCTGCATCTATCCACACTTCACCTAAGAGTGCCATTTGTATCGGTGTCACAGTATGTCTCAGTATTTCAGGTAAGGCTGCCAATAACACAGCGCCCATCACTACGCCCGCTATATGTCCTATGCCACCCAATACCACCATCGCTAACACTGCTATGGATTCAGTAAGTGAAAATGATTCAGGTGAAATAAAACCCTGAAAGGCAGCAAACATAGCACCCGCCACACCACCAAATGTTGCACCCATCGCGAAGGCAAGTAATTTCACATTCCTAACGTTGATACCCATAGATTTCGCTGCAATTTCATCTTCACGAATCGCAATCCATGCGCGGCCTAGTCGAGAGTATTGCAATCGTCGTGAAACAAAGATAGTGATGACACTTAAAATCAAAAATAGAAAATAATATGCATTCACGGAGGGCAGCATAAAACCAGCAACATTCACCATGCCACCACTACCTGTTTGACCCGCTAGAGATATGCCTGCTATTTGAATAGGATCAATTAAATTAATACCCTGCGGTCCATTGGTGATGTTGATAGGACCATTCAAGTTATTCATAAAGATACGAATAATTTCACCAAATCCTAGAGTAACAATGGCTAAGTAATCACCTCTTAACTTTAATGTGGGCGCACCTAAGATTGCACCAAACAATCCTGCCACAACAGCACTAAGTGGAATGATGATCCAAACAGAGAGATGAAAGCCATTCGCGACCACATCTGTTCCCACTAATGAAGACAAAGCAGCACCTGCCGTCGGATATTCCATCAACAATGATTCTATGACCACTGCAAACTGTGGCGAAGCAAATAGACCTGCTAGATAAGCGCCTATGGCAAAGAATGCGATGTAACCTAAATCTAATAAGCCAGCAAAGCCTACAACAATATTCAAACCTAAAGCTAAGAGTACATATAGCAAGGCCACATCAATAATGCGCACCCATGAATTTCCAAATTGCATAGCAATAAATGGAAAAATCAATAACAACACAATAAAGATAGCGCGCTTAATGAAGCGGCTATATTTATCTTGTGCAGGAGTTTTTATGAATGGCTTCACGTGCTTGAAAGTGAAGAAGATAAAAAATTAAGAGCGCTCTGCAACACGCTCTCCCATGAGACCACTAGGTCGTATCGTCAATACTAGAATTAAAACAATGAAAGCAAAAATATCTTGATAGTGACTACCCAAGACGCCACCAGTTAATTCTCCGATATAACCCGCACCCAGACTTTCTATCAGCCCCAACAAAATGCCACCTAGCATCGCACCATAAATATTACCTATCCCACCCAACACAGCAGCAGAGAAAGCTTTTAATCCTGGCAAAAAGCCCATAGCAAATTGCGCGGTTGCATAATTCGCAGCCCACATTACACCAGCGATTGCCGCTAAGGTAGCTCCAATCGCAAAGGTGATGACGATGACACGGTTTGCATCCACTCCCATTAAAGCAGCAATCCTAGGATTTTCTGCTACAGCACGCATAGAACGACCTAATTTTGTTTTTTCAATTAAGACGACCAAAGCACACATAGAGACTGCAGCAGAAATTAACAACACTAATTGCGTAGGTGTTAACAACGCCTGTCCAATATGAAATGGTTCACTAGCGAGTAATTGCGGAAAAGGTAGTGGGTTGCGTCCCCAAATCATCATCGCTAGCGTTTGCAGCAAAATCGACATGCCGATTGCGGTAATTAATGGAGCAAGACGAGGTGCATTACGCAGTCTACGATAGGCTATGCGTTCAATCAAAATACTAACGATGATGCAAACAGGAATAGCACCTAATACTGCAAGCAGCATTTGCACCGCACCCGGCAAATCAGGCGCTAACCATGATAACAAACGCAAGATACTTAATGCAGTCAATGCACCTATCATTAAAATTTCGCCATGCGCGAAATTAATAAGATTGAGCACGCCATACACCATGGTGTAACCCAATGCGACTAAGGCATACATACTGCCTAGTACGAGGCCATTGATAATTTGCTGAAGAAAAATATCCATGAATTAGTTGGATGTCGTCCGTGGAGGCAAACCTTTAGGTAAGGGGAAAGTGACATGCTCTTCAACGCCTTCGAGCTCACGTACATTTTTAGCGCCCAATAATTTTAATTTTGCCACCACTTCTTGCACGAGTATCTCTGGTGCTGATGCACCTGCAGTCACACCTATACGCTGACTATCTTTGACCCATGCAGGATTAATTTCACTCGCGTTATCCACCATGTAAGCAACACAACCTTTTTTCTCTGCCACCTCACGCAAACGCGTTGAGTTAGAACTACTTGGACTACCAACCACAATCACAACATCTGCTTGTGTCGCCATAAATTTAACTGCATGTTGACGATTGGTCGTGGCGTAACAGATATCGCCTTTTTTAGGTTCTGCAATCTTGGGAAATCGTGCTTTGAGTGCAGCAATGATTTCTATGGTGTCATCCACAGATAAAGTGGTCTGCGATACATAAGCTAAAGCATCCGGTGATGTGACTTGTAGATTTTCGACATCTTCAACGGTTTCAACTAAATACATACCTGCTTCACTTTGTCCCATGGTGCCTTCGACTTCAGGATGACCATCATGACCAATCATGATGATTTCTCTTCCCTCTTCACGCATCTTGCTCACTTCCACATGCACTTTCGTCACTAAGGGACAGGTCGCATCAAATACTTTTAAACCACGTAACTCTGCTTCTGCTTTCACAGATTTGGATACGCCATGTGCAGAAAACACTAAGTGCTGTCCAGTTGGCACATCCGATAAATCTTCCACAAAGACTGCGCCTTTTTTACGCAAATCATCGACAACATAAGCGTTGTGTACGATCTCATGTCGTACATAAACAGGCGCACCAAATTGCGCCAATGCACGTTCGACTATCTCTATCGCTCTATCTACACCGGCACAAAAGCCACGTGGCTGCGCTAATAAAATTTCTTGATCCATTTTATTTTCCATTTTGGTTTCGCCTATAGAACATCTTTGCTTGTGACGTAAGACAGATGACTTACATCACACTAATAATGCGCACTTCGAATTTTACGTGTTGTCCTGCTAATGGATGATTAAAGTCAAACAAAGCATCATGCTCGCCTTTCTCTCTTAAGACTCCAGCAAATCGTCCTCCACCTGGCGCTGCAAAATCGACTAAATCCCCTACCGCATATTCCTCACCCTCTTGTGAATTACTCACTAGCGTATCAAGTGCAACGCGTTGTAGCAATTCAGGATTACGAGGACCAAATGCTTGCTCCGGAGCCAAATCAAATATCTCAGTCGCACCCTCAGGCAATCCAATCAAACAAGCTTCTAAAAATGGCGCTAATTGTCCGCTACCCATTTGTAGTGTCGCTGGATTTTCATGGAAGGTAGAAATAATGTCCTCACCAGCAGCTGAGGAAAGACGGTAATGCAAAGTGAGAAACGCAGTCTCAGTGATAAAGTTTTGTGGTTTATTGGTCATTAAATAAGGTCAAATGAAGTCATGGCGCTATTGTAAGCTAGCCGCAGCAACAGGCTTTCACTCGCGCTGCATGTCCCCTTCTATATTTGTCGGTTTACAGATAGGGAGTCGTGACATGGCAATTTCTGAATGGCCGAAAGATCAACGTCCGCGCGAACGATTATTGGCGACTGGACCTGAATCTCTTTCTGATCCCGAGTTAATCGCTATTTTGTTACGCACTGGGATAGCCGGCAAAAATGCCATTGAGCTAGGGCGAGAGATACTCAGCCATTTTGGATCACTGAATCGCCTATTCGCTGCCAGTTCAGATGAATTAGCCAAGCTCAAGGGATTAGGCCCTGCAAAACTTGCGATCTTCCAGACCGTGATTGAACTTGCCAGACGCGCTATTTTTGAGGAATTAAAAGCAGGGCCAGTGTTGCGCTCATCGCCCACTGTAAAACATTTTCTGCATTTGCAATTTGCTAACCAAGAACAAGAAATTTTTCTGGTTTTGTTTTTAGATGTGCAACATCGACTGATCGCCAGCGAAAAAATGTTTGAAGGTACGCTCACTCGTACCCATGTCTATCCGCGTGAGATTTTGCGACGGGCTTTAACGCATAATGCTGCTGCCGTCATTTTTGCGCATAATCATCCCTCTGGTGTGGCAGAACCCAGTGCGCTCGATAAATCTATGACCGCAGATTTAAAGCGGGTTATGCAATCTATGGACATCACCTTACTCGATCATATTATTGTGGGTGCAGGGAAAACTTGGTCATTTTCTGAACATGGCCTATGCTAAAGACCCAATCATGAGCTAACTCCTCAGCAATTGTTAAATTATTTAGACACAATCAAGACACAATTGTTTTCTGCAAGTCATTGAATATTCATTCATTTTTCTATATACTCTCGTTTTTCCGCAATTTTGAACTATTTAAGGAGTATGCCGTGGCACGTAAATGCCCAATAACAGGGAAAGCGCCGATGTCTGGCAATAATGTCTCCCACGCTAATAACAAAACCAAACGTCGTTTTTTGCCTAACCTGCAACAGCGCCGTATTTTCGTTGAATCTGAAAATCGCTGGATTTCTCTGCGCGTTTCTCACGCTGGTATGCGTGTTATTGACAAAATCGGCATTGATGCCGTGCTCGTCGATATGCGTGCTCGCGGCGAAAAAATCTAAGTCGTATCAGTCGACTGAACAACATAGAACAGTAAAGGAATCATCATGGCGAAATCAGGCCGCGACAAAATTAAGTTGGAATCGACCGCAGGTACAGGTCACTTCTACACCACGGATAAAAACAAGCGCACCATGCCTAACAAAATGGAGATCATGAAGTTTGATCCCAAGGCACGTAAGCATGTGATCTACAAAGAAACCAAGATCAAATAAGCTGCACATCTTTCCGGTGCACTGCATGCCGGATAAAACAAAAGCCCCGACATTTACATGCGGGGCTTTTTGTTTACCTAATACTTCTTGCAGTCACCAAAAACATTTCTGTTTAAGGTGATGTATTAAGATTAGGCATAGCTACGTAAGCGATGAGAAAACTCTTCTAAAGAACGAATACCAGAAGCTTCTGCACGCGCGCACCAATCACGCAGTTGCAATACCAACTGATCGCTACTTTGATGAGAACGCTCCCACAGTGCTGCCAACTCCGTTCGCATTTCATGCATAGTCTTTAAGGCTTTGCTATGTTGAAAGAGCTCGGACAACTGCTGCTTCTGCGTCAATTGCAAGGTATCGGGAGCACGTTGCAATAACTGCTTGGTTGATTTCAAAAACTCAGGCTCTAAACGCGCACCTTGTTTTAACTGTCCTACTTCTTCGCGCCAAGTACGCTTAAAGGAACGCGCATATTTCGCCATGACGTCATAACGATTTGCGACCACAGATTGCAAGGTGGTTAAATCACAGACTTGTTTTTGCAAATCGAAACGTGGCTCAGGCGGCACTTTCTTTACTTTCGCCAAACCCAAGAACGCCATGATGGAGATATACAACCAGCCTATATCGAACTCATACCATTTGTTAGACAACTTGGCTGAGGTGCCATAAGTATGATGATTGTTATGCAGCTCTTCACCACCAATCAGTATCCCTAATGGGAAGATGTTTCTTGAAGCATCGGTGGAGTCAAAATTACGATAACCCCAAAAGTGACCAATGCCATTGATAACACCAGCAGCTGTAACTGGAATCCAAGCCATTTGCACAGCCCATACTGTTAATCCCAACACACCAAATAAAACGAGGTCCAACACCAACATCAGCGATACGCCTAATGCTGAATATTTTGTGTAGAGGTTGCGCTCTATCCAATCATCTGGTGTTCCGTGACCATATTTTTCTATGGTTTCACGATTGTGTGATTCTGCTCTGTATAACTCTGCACCTTCGAAAAAAACTTTTTTGATGCCACGTGTCACAGGGCTATGCGGATCTTCTTCAGTCTCGCATTTAGCATGATGTTTGCGATGTATTGCTGCCCATTCTTTAGTCACCATACCGGTGGTCATCCATAACCAGAAGCGGAAGAAATGGCTAGGGATCGCATGCAACTCTAACGCTCTATGCGCCTGACAGCGATGTAAAAATATCGTAACTCCGGCAATCGTAATATGCGTCATGATCAAAGTGATCACAACCAGTTCCCAGGCTGAAGCTCTTACTAAGCCATGCGCAAGGAAATCAATGACGAGGTCGGAAATTTGGGTGAAATTCAATTTTTTCTCCAAAAGCATCCTGCAAACCTAGGGTTTTGAGTCTCAAAACGGTCGCAAGGACAACCTTGTCATTGTACTTTGTTTCGAGCTAGATCGATATCAAGAATGGGCTTTTGAATACTAAAAATAGCTAATTGAAAACATTTTTGCGATTGAACTTACTAGACTGGCGCGACTGACTCAGATACTGAATTTGCCAGTGCAACACCCGATTCACCCAACTGACGCCAGATAGCACGATTCGCGTTCGACATAATCAGTGACTTGTTATTTTTATCCTTAGCGGCAATCGAAAAACTCACATCAATTACCAGCCCATTTTCTGCAATCATAGCGAGCATCGCTTCAGGCGCTGGTGAAGGTAAAACGGTATCTAAAGTTGCCACAACTTTTTCCAACTGAGGAAGCAGAACATCTAAATTGACTTTGTGTGTAACGGTGAAGCTAGTAGTTAAACGTATATTTAAATCAGTATGCGATAAATTTTGTACTGCACCTGCAATCAAAATTTCATTCGGAATAACAGACTCCACACCTTCACTATTGATTAAAACGGTATAGCGTGTATTGATGTCTTTAATTCGTCCAGTGAATTTATCAATAACGACTAGATCACCGATAGAAAAACTACGTTCCAATAAAATCACAAATCCTGAAACATAGTTACTGACTAGTCTTTGTAAACCTAAACCTATACCTACACCTAAGGCTCCACCAAAGACAGAGAGCACGGTTAAATCCAATCCAACTAACGACAAGCTCACTAACACTGCCACCAATATCAGTGTCGCTCTTGCTACTCTAGCAAATACAGCGCGTAAAGATGGATGAACAGAATCCATACGCATTAAGCGCTGCTCAACAGAAGAGGCTCCCCACAAAGCAACGATCAAGGTCAGCGTTGCAGAGACAATCGCCTGCACTATATCGAGCAAAGAAGGATGATGACGACCTAGTGGAATTTTTGCGCTTTCCAAATAAGCCATCAACTCCGGCAATAAATCTGTGATGTGAAGTGCAACACCTACCCAAATGATTGCTGCAAATATTTTTTCAAAAGTCAGTAAGGTCTTTCCAACTTTTCCGCTATGTGCAAAAACGCGTCGCAATAGAAAAAATACAATACGAATCACGAGAAAAGAAACAAATAAAGGCAAAGCAAGTCGCAATAACGACGTATGCTGCCATCGCTCCAATAGCGGTATCGCCAATGCAATACAAATCGTTGTTAGTAACGTAGATAGAGCACGCATCAAATAACCCGCGGTCTCACTTTTAGAAATCAAGCTAGCGCCATGCTCAGTAAATGCCGGCAAGGTAAGACGTGATAACGCCCACCCAATCAAGATACACAACAGGATCACACCACATTGCCAAATTAAATCCGGACTACTTAAATCCGTTAGTAACTCTGACCATAAAGGTTGGGAAGATTGAGTATTCATCGTTAGATTAGTCGTATAGTTGAGTGTCTATTGTTGATTCTTTACTTCGAATTTCTAATTCAAGTTTTTTTCTTTCAAATACAGCAGCAAAAAATCCATCTGTGTGATGTACATTCGGTAGCATTTTTAAATACGCATCCATTTGCAAATCAATTTTTTGTTCAGTCATAATTGCTGACATATTCACTAAATGAAAATCTTCATGCGCCGCTAAAAATTGCTCTGCAATAGCGTCATTTTCTTCATCTAATAAACTACAGGTAGCATACACAAGTCGACCACCTGGCTTCACCAGTCTTGCAGCGCTATGCAAGATAGAAATTTGTTTTACATTTAGCTCAGCTAAACTTTGCTCGGTCTGGCGCCATTTCACATCGGGATTACGCCGTAAGGTACCTAAACCACTACAAGGTGCATCAACTAAAACGCGATCAATTTTTCCTGCTAATCGTTTTACCTTAGCATCGTTTTCATGTGCGATCACAACCGGATGTACATTCGAAAGCTGACTACGTGCCAAACGCGGTTTAAGTTTAGCCAGACGCTTTTCTGAAATATCAAAGGCATATAGCCTGCCGGTGTTACGCATCATTGCACCTAATGCCAAGGTCTTACCACCCGCACCTGCACAAAAATCTACCACCATCTCAC
>JAIXOW010000175.1 GCA_027486615.1 Oxalobacteraceae bacterium
AGTTGTCTCATTGCTTCATTTGACCTTGAGGAAACGTTTTGTTGCTAAAAATGTATGTAGAAAATGTATCAGGAACTTACCGAAGTATTACAATAAAAGTTTAAAAAGAAAGTAGGATAGAGGAAGGAGACACAATTTTCAATATATTTTTGAAACATTGCAGAATCTTGTTCAACAACATGGAAGCACTCGCCAACACCCTCACCGATGAATTCGACCCGTCACTCGATGACACCGTTATACTACCAGAGGACGACAGCGACAACCCACCTTGGTCCTTGACGGTTGAACCTCACCTCAGTCGTCACCGTCTACATCCAGAGTCGCCAATGGAGGAGAAACTAGCATTGTTGCAACAACAAAATCAGCAAGCGTACATTTTTTTCCAAGTACTGAACCACCGCACACCCGAAGGTACAATGTTCATATGCGTTTGTTCGTGAATGACCAAGTCTCACGACTTTATGATTCGATTCCTTGTGATTAACTGATTACAGGATTTGACTCCTACGTGGGACAACTGCTACACACGTACCCCGAACAGAGCTCGATCGTTGTGAAGTACCGATACTCGAATTCCGGTCATGGTAAGAAGCTCTCTCTTGATAAGTTGTATAACATGTATTTTAACATAATGTCAAGAGACATAAGTATCAAAAGTATCATTGTGTGATTTGCAGCAAAGCACTACAGGACCTCCTTCGATCCAAGGGGATTCTACAACATCTCGATTTTGACTCGGAGGCAATTTGAAAAACTCCAAGCACCCAGGATTCATGACTCCTTCAACTTGAAAGAATTTCATGATGTAAGAACTGATTGAATTTACGCACAGTACTTATCTTTCTTCTGTCAACACGCCTAACATTTGTTTCTTTAATTATTTTAGCCAATGTCCACGGCCCAAGTTCAACAGTACGTAGCCAAGTGCAAGCCGATGGACTACATCTACGCAGACACGTCAGACGGATGTGTCTTGCTCGGGCAGCTGACAAGGGTGTAAGTTTCAGGAAAACGTAGATGACGTACAACACATGTCTGATATATTTGTAGTAGCAAACATATATATTGAATTACTTATTCTAGGGTCTGCATCTATCGAAACCCCGTTTGCCCTGCAAACTGGTTTGAAATTAAAACGGGAGACCTCTTCCACCAAGACCAGCGAGTTGAATTTCGCGGAGAGTGTTATATCGAAAGGTACAGATTCGCCCAAGTTCTGTACGTCAAGAGGCTGACCCAGAAAGAAGCTGAACTTGCGCTCCGCGACTTGATAATCGACGACGTGGACTTTCAGCACTTGGAGGGGGCCAACAAAGAATGCCCCGACGATGCAGCACTTAACCTGTCAGACAGTGATGAGGAGCCAAGTGCAGAAATGTGAATATATTCACGGAGAAAACATGAAAGCCACAAACAGTTCCTACCATGGCTGTGTTTATTTGGCAATTCATGACTAAAAGTAGTTTATGTTTATCATGGCTGTAATGCCGTTTCGGACTAAAAGTTTTTCACATGGCTGTAATGCCGTTTTGAATCTGTTTAAAAGACAATATGTTAAGTTAATAAGGGCGGAATAGCCAATCTAAATAAAGTACTCCGTAATAGTAAGTTTATTGTTAAGAAACCTCCTTCACGACAAAATTTTACAGTTGTAATATATTTCGCAGGTGGCAAAACAAAAATGGAGGAGACCATGACGACAGCGGGAGCTGGCATTGAACCGTTGCAAACGAACTTGACACCACAACTCGACTGTCACAAACTACAATCGGAGACAACTCCGACACGGCGAGAGATGCTCCTGCACATTCCGGAGAAGAGGCTCAAAGGAGGACCTTATTTTTTCTTCCAAGTACTGAATCACCGAAATCCAGAAGGTGAGTTTAAAAAACTACACTTTGCCTGATTTAGGATATTGTTGCCGGTGGTGATTTTCATAATCAGCATGAAATATACATGAAAACTTTAATTTTAAAGGATTCGACAGCTTCGCTGGAGAGTTCAAGAAAGCCAATCCACAGAAAAAGGAGATAGAGCTGAAGTACAGATTCTGCGCATCGGGCCACGGTAAGTGCGCAAGGACTACTTGAATAAATGAAAAACCACTACTGTCAAACATCCAACCTTAAACCCAACGTTATGAACGCTTTCAGGTAAATGGTTCCAGACCAGCTTTCCAGTCAACGTCCTATACCACATAGTGCGCGTCAACAGGCTTCAATACGGGAAACTTCAAAAAGCAAGGATGTGCCCTCCATTTGATGCAAAAGAGAACCTCAGGGAAAGTATTAATTTTAAAACGTTAATTTTAAATAAGGACGTTGTTAGGATTAACATTATGTTTGTTAAATATTTTATTACTTCCTTTGCAGTCCATGTCCCAAAGCGATATCGTGAACTACTTGACCAAATTGCAGAAGGGAGAGTTCTTCTTCTACCACCTACAACACACATCCCATGTCGGACAACTGCGTGCGAAGTAAGTAATATGCGATGTTGAAAATGTGTAAAAGATGCGACTCATTTCAAAAGCATAGGTTCATGTTTTGTTTCTCCAATCAGGGCAATGGAGCACAACAACGTCCTAGTCAAAAACGGAGACCTGTTCAACATCCTGCATAAGCCAACGACATGGGAAGATACTCTCAAGGTTTCCGACTTCCGGTATGTCAAAAGGGTGACAAGGAGGGAGGCAAAGGTGATCAGCGCGGAATTCTTCGAGGGACAGACAGGCAGCGACAGCACATCGGAAGACGAAGATTTGGGTTATCAACCAGACGGAAATCAGTACTTGTCCGATTCCGACCTGGAGATGAGCGTGGAAAAATTCCTGTAATGGGATTAATTGAAATAGCACTGATTTGTGATACGTATGACGATATTGTGATATATCAGAACTTGTGCAACCTGTGTAACAGTAGGATAAAATGACACAAAATGTCAATGTCTTAGAAGCCGAAACTGGACTTACCAATGTCCATAAAAATTATCTGGGTTAGGAATACCAATTAACCAAAGTTTGATGTGAAAACTAACTTTCACATAGCATTCAATCTAACCGTTCAATAATCATTTTCATTCCTGTTCATGTGTACCATTGTTGACATACGCGCCAGTTTCACATAACTTTTCATAGTTGTAGCCAAATTTTTTAAAAGGTATAGGAATACCAATAAATATAACAAAATTGATGAGCAATGTGTCTTGCACACAAAATAGCAATAATTATAACCTGTCTTTGAAAAACATATTTTTCCAGCAACGACGAGATGGCGAGCCACTTAACAGACGGAAGACCGGCGGAACTTGGTGTGCCAGTGACCAAAACGTTGACCAAAAATTTGGATCCATTCGTCCTCATGAAGGCGACACCTTACGTGCTCAAGTATCTCATCTGCCGCGAAACCGAGGTTGTCGACGCTGAAGAGAAGCTGTTCTTCTTCCAACTGACAAGTCCCTACTATCCTGATGGTAAGACTCAAATGTGTTGTATAATGCACATAATTGCCAGATGTGTTTCAAGTTAACGATAACCTATATGTACCCAAGTTTTGTGCTTCCTTCCAAATGTTCCAGGGTTCAGATCCTACGTTGGGAAGGTTATCTCCGTCTTAAGGAGCGAAAAGATGATGGACCTTGAGTACGAGGAGTGCGGTACTGACGGCCTAGAGGTACCTTCACGCTTCTGCTTCTCGCCGTCCATGTTCTACAACATCGCACCCGTGAACAAGTACCAGCGAGAGAAGTTGCTGAGCTCTCACGTCCACACCAGTTTCAACGCCTTCGCCCATGAGACCCACAAGGTGAAGTTCCTCTTTTTATTCAGTTTTCTCTGTATTTCATGATAAAGCAAAGTATGAAATTAAGATTTCATTTCAGGAGATGAGTATCGAGCACCTGTCGGACTACCTCCGCAAAGCAACCTTTAGCGATTACGTTTATTACGAGAGGAGGGGAACGAACGGAGCGGAACTAGCATCATTGCGAACAGTGTAAGAAATTTTAGTACACTAGTACATAAGAAAAGCTATGCACTGTCGAGATTTAGAAAACTCGGTTCCACTTATTGATGAAGGAACGTTTGCAACGTGTTCATTTTGTTTCAGCCACATCGATTACGTTCCTGGTCGTGAGTGGCTGCCCGCTCAAGAGAATTACGTTATTATGAAGGTGCACGGTATTTTCAATGAGACTGACAACGCAACGGATTTCCTGAAGATCGAAGTGAGAGAGATCAAATACGTCAAACGAATCACAAAACAACAAGCAAGAACTCTGGTGGGAATATGGGAAGCATATCATAATGCCAGGAGCAGCGAGGACACCGACTAAAACATTTGTTGACAAAGACAGCTTAAAGTATAGCAGTCATCTCTTAAACTTTTAAAGTGACAGTAGTCGGACCAACAAAGACTGCTTGTTATAGCAGTCTTTTTGTATGAAACCTTTCATTGTGTACCAGTAATATGCAATTTCCCTTATTTTACGCTAAGTAATATTTGTTGTAAAATTAAGAGTAGAAGTAAAACTTATGTACATAAATATCGCTTGTCGCTCGCACTACAATTTCAATAAATAGTGTTTGGAAATAATTAGAAAAAATTTCAGTGCTTATACTGTCAAACTTTGAATAAAACTTTTACTTTGCAGCAAAGACGAAATGCCTGCCACAGGAAGAGGAAAGCCGCGTGCACTTCGCGTACCCATCTCGCATGAACTAACGCCGGACATGGATCCCTACACGGTGAATCCAGCAACTCCTTACTTCATCAAGTACTCTATCTGCGTTGAGGACGAACTTTTCGCTCCGAACAGGATGTTCTTCTTCCAGCTCACACGCCATGAAAACCCCGAAGGTAAATTTTTGTTATCCAGACATAAACCATGTGAATAAGTTATGACGTACATTACAGCACTGCGTACTTAATTCCTTTTGCAGGCTATCAGTCCTACGTCGGAAAGGAAATCTGTGTACACAAACCTGAAGTCTCGATCGAACTGCAGTATCAGGAGTGTTGCACAAACGGAGAAGATGAACCCATGCGGGGGGCCTTCACACCCTGGATGTTCATTAATCTGGTCGTCATCAACGAGTACCAGTACCAGAAGTTGCTCAGCCCAGACGTGCACTTCAGCTTCGACGCAAAAGACTTTGTCTCGCACAAGGTACTATCTTATTTGATAATAAGTATAAGTGAAATAATGTAGCTAGTGAGGATAACGAATAAGAATTACCTGTTACCAACTTCAGGAGATGAACTTGTATCACAAGACGGACTACGTCGCGAAGATGAAGCCTGGAGATTACCTCTACTACGAGACTCGTGGTGGTTGGAGTGGAGTTGGACTCTTTCACGACAAGTAAGTGTAAACAGCAACAAAGCACTGTCTTGACCAAGTACGGTTCACACATGGCGAAATTGCTTAATCACATTCTTGTTAAATTCTTGTAGGAGCCTCGGTTACGATTTTCGTCTGGACTGGCCAAACGACACGAATTACTTGACGTTCAGAGGCGGGGATCTGTTTGATCTCTCGAGCAAGACAACCAAGATGGTCCGGATGGAGATCAGAAATCTCAAGTATTTGAAGAAATTGACGAATCAACAAGCCAGACAGCTTGCCCTCACCTTGAAGGAAGGCACGAGCCGACACGGAGGAGAAACTCCTCCGACGCACAAAAAGTCGGCAACACCCTCCTCTCCGTCGATTACACCCTCGAGGATTCGAACAAAACCGATAAGTTGGCTTGCTGGTGAACTGCAGCCATACAAGCAGATGAGCAAGACTCCTTACTTTAGGAGGTGGCGCACGTTTATGGACTGCTCTGTGGGCGGGCTTGAGCCTGAATACTACTTCTTCCAAGTTACAGACACCGACATGCCGGAAGGTAAACATTTTAGAAAAAATAATAAAGGAGAAAAATGACCAAACATAGGTTAACCAGTTGTGTTTTTTTTCAGGCTTCAAGTCATATGTCGGACGAGTACTGTTCGTCGACACAAAGGAAGCACAGATCCACCTGGAGTACCATGAGTGTGGATCTGCCGGAGAGGAAGCACCGTTACTCTCAGCCTTCTCCCCCTGGATGGTGACGCTCATGGAAAAGATCCCCGAGGATCAGTACGAGGACTTTCTAAGTGCAGACCTGCCCGTAAGCATGAATCCGCAGGAATACCACCAGCACCCGGTAAAGTGTCTTTGTATATATTTTTGGAGGTTAGATTGGCAGTAGCTGAAAAGCAATTGAATGTACTTAATCATTTACATTTCAGGTGATGACTTTGGACTACATGTCTCAGTTTCTGCGGAAGGTCGGGAAAGGATACGAGAAAGACAAAGACAAAGGGAAAGAGTACGTCTACTACGAGAAGAAGGACGGCGAAAAAGGAGGAGGATGGGTCACCCACGTGTAAGTAACATAGGCTGCAAAAGATGATGCATGTTTGCTTTTGAATATGACAAGTAGACCATTTATTTCTTGTTTATTTTTTATAGCGAAGTTCGTTACGATAGAAATCCTGTTAGTGAGTCGCTCTATCTTCCGGACAACTACTTCAGCTTCACCGACAGCTACACTTTCAAAAGTTCCGAAATCAAAGTCACTGAGTTGAAATATCTCAAGACTATGACGCGAGCTCAGGCCTACCAATATGCCGGCTTCATGCAAGATTGTGAAGAGGAGTGCCGCACAACAACACCAGCAATTTAAGTTCAATTCAATTAAGCTTAATTGAAAGTAAATGACTCCATTCAATTGCTGTCACAACGTTTGCGAACTCTATTTTCTGTAGCAAGCTGCCTTGCATGGCTGCCTTTAATTACAAAGTTGACACTGTGTTCTCTGTTCTTACAACCAAATGTAACAAACAGCCTAGAATGGCTGTATTTCCAAAATGCGACATCTGTATGTATAGTAAAATGTGTATTGTTGTATCTTGATTGTAAAGATAAGGAAAGTAAATTCAAACAATGAATGAAAGTAAAAGATGGTGCAACTAATTGCTATACTAAAAAAAATTTGAAATTTCTTTCAGGTCTCGTCATCGACATGTGGATTCTGAAGCAATTGCGTGACTGTGTGGTATAATATATTGCAAGCACGAAACTGTTATTGCCAGTGAAATAGTTGGCAATTTAGAAAGTTACTTATGAACATTAATTTTCTAACTTGAATTTGTTATTCCATATCAATAACAGATACGTTGCGCTGTCACTTATATGCCAGCAAGCAAGACTTGACGACTTCAACTTATCGGACCCCAATGCTTCGGCCGGAAGACTTGAACAACAACTTATGGATGTCAGGAAAGCAGTTTTGGACATCAGCTGTCGAACTGAAGGTAAGTGCTTTTCAACCTCGCAAGTAATGACCAGAAACCTGTTGTTATGAATTTAATGTCCATTTAGTTTCAAGTCCGAAACAATTTAAAGCAATTCAAGTACAACAACTTTTTTCCAGCTCACGTCAATGAGAGAAAGGAGGTCCTGAGAAAAATCAAGGAGGGACTCGAAACCGTCGTCTACCGAGCGCCGAAGATGCAAGAATGGATCAGAATGGACATGGTGTACAACGCACACTCTGATGCCGACACACCAAGACCGGAAGGAAACATTGCGCTACTGAAAGTCCATCAATACTGCGTTAGTCGCCATCATGAGATGGAAAGAAGTGGAGAATTTGATCGCCGAGACCTGATCGCGTACCTCAACTGGGCTATCGACTGGTTCTCCAAATTTGAGCCCAGAGCAGATTCCCCAGAGGAATCCGACAAGGATGACGCAATTGGAAACCTTACATCCCAACGCGAAATGCTCGTGGAAGAGGAAATGCGCATGAGAATCCGTAGACATGAAAGGTTCCGTGCCACTGTTCCAGAGTGAAACAAGACTGAGAACAATTTATTTCGCGTCTTCTAATTAAACAGGATGGCCATTAGTGCCCTCTTTCTTTGTTTGTCCGGACTCATGATACAAGTGTTTTGGCAATATGTCTTTGTACAGGATGGCCATTAGTGCCCTCTTTCTTTGTTTGTCCGGACTCATGATAAAAGTGTTTTGGCAATATGTCTTTGTACAGGAGGCCGTTAGTGCCCTATTTGATAGTTAATCATACATGACCAATAATCAAAACCTACTTAGATTTGCTCTTTTGTATACGTATTTCTAATTTTGTTATACTTCGAGATTGTACAAAGTTTTAAAAAGATAAGGAAAGAAAATTCATGCAATGAATGAAACTTAATGTCAGTTAAAATAAGTGAATTGTATACTTAAGAAAATCTAATTTCTTTTTCAGTTATCGAGATGAAGACTTACAAGGAAATCCACGACTTTGTGGTAAAATGTCATACTGCCAACTGTTATTGCAAATGGAATAGTCGACAGTTTATACAATTAAGTATTTGGAGTTTCTTTCTATTTGGGATGTGATATTCCATAGCAATAACAGGTATCAACTGGCAATGGTATTGCAGTATGCAAAAGGGAGTGCCTTCGACATGTGGGATCCGGATGAATCTGCCGTTACTCTTGAGCGGCACATGATGGATGCCAAACGAGCACTTTTGGACCTGAGGCCTCGTACTCGACGTAAGTGCTTTCAAGATGTTAAATATGGACCAGGAAATAGTATGAAGGTGCTATTTATATTATGTAACACCACTAAAGCTACAGAGTTTAATTGCTTTCCAGAGGACGTCATGGAGTCAAGGGCCATCATGGCTCTCATCAAAGGAGCCCTTTACAGCGTCTACCAAGCTCCCAAACTCCAACAGTGGGTCAGAATGGATGCTGTGTACGAAGCTCACACAGATGTGAACCGACGACATCGACGAGGACACAACCACCGGCTTCTGGAAGTCGCTGAGTATGTCCTTCAGGAAGAAAGGGCGATGCAAAACAGCGGAGGATTGGATCGTCGCGACCGGGTGGACTTCCTCGCCAGGGCCGTCGAATGGTACAAGTTCATCGAGCCGAGAAAAAATTCTGTGGAATACGACGAGAAGCAGCAAGCCCTTGACATGATCAAAGGTGCACTAGAACCGCTGTGGCAGGAAGAAATGCGCGTTCGTGTCCGACGACACGAAGAGTTCAATGCACGTCCGTGAACGTAAATTGTAATCATGTGATAGGCCATTAGTGCCCTCTTTTTTCTCCTCCGAACAATTTCTGAACATTTGTATCGATAGTAGGCTGCCAGTAGTGCCCTACCAAATCATTACTCATACTTCTTTTAAAATACTATTCACATCGGTTTCCACAACATGTAATAAAAGAGTTTCAGCTGAAAACATATAAATAAGTAGTGTAGTTGTAAGACGCATTCAACTAAATTGTAATTTAAATTCCAGAGAAGATGGCTGCGAAAAATATGGCCGAATATTTTGCCAACAGAACTCCAACGGTGACACCACCTAGAGAGAGGTATCTGACGCCAAACCTCGATCAAAATCATTTGATGCCAGAAACAAGGTTCCGCAACAAGTTCTTGATTGCTACTCAACTGTTCATTACTCACTGTACACCATTGTTCTTCTTCCAAATTCTCAATGACAACAGTCCCGAAGGTAATTAAAAAAACATTTTAATTTACCAAGTTAACATTCATAATGTAAATATTAGAACCTCTACTAAGAAATATGGTTAATCATGCAAGGTGTAACGAAATATCTGAATGTTTACAGGATATGATTCCTTCATCGGACAAAGGATTCGAGTTCTGCGTTCCGGACAAAGTGGGATAGACACCATGAGGGACAAGATTGAGATCAAGTACAGATTCTGTTCTTCCGGACACGGTAACTCTTTTCTATATCGAAAGCATTACTTCCAAAAAAGTGTGGTTAAACAAGTTTGTTACTGTCGTTATATACTTTTTTATAAAAAGTTTTATTTCTTTCTTTGCAGGGACATTTCACACAGCAACAATTTCGCCCGCAGTATTCTACAACATCACCTTGATAAACCCAACTCAATACAGGAAGCTTCAAAAGCCTCTTCTAGCAGACAGCTTTGGTCGCCTTCAGAGTCATCAGGTAAAAGATGCCCAGATATTGGAGATGAGATTTTAATTTTAATTATGGTCCATGCATGAAGAAATCTCTTTATTTACAGAGAATGAGTCATCACGCAATCGATCAGTACCTCTTCAAGTGCCACGTGGGCAATTTCATTATCTTCGAAGACCACTTCCACCTGAGAAGAATCGGACAGATTCTGGACATGTAAATATTTTATAAAGCTAGAAATTAATAAGGATTCCTTTTCATGCATTGTAACCATTGCAAATGTAAACTTTTACTATAAGTAATCATAAATTCATTGTAGGAAAATCTCGAACCCATTCGGTACGGATCTAACAAGCTACGTCAAGCTGAAGACGGGAGACGTCAACCGGTTCAAAAAACCGTCAACAACCATCACAAGGAGCATCAGAACGGTTGATCTGGCCTTCGTGAAACGGTTAACGCAAAAGCAGGCAAAAAGGGAGTGGGACCGCCGGGAGATGGGCAGCGATCAACAAAACCAGAGGGACCCTCGCATGGATGACGGTGAGGACGAGGACGACGAGTACCCCGGAAGACTGTCGGACAGCGACGAAGAATCGACGCCTGAAAGATTTATCTAATATATACTGTTTATATGTGTATTTATAACATGCCATGTACCTGCCTTTTAGATGATTCTGTAGTGCTAATCACGTAATCAAAATAAATATGTCCCATCAATAAATGTGTACCAACAATGGGGTTACCCCGTAACCCCCCTGCGGGTTACGCCGTAACCCCCCTGCGGGTTGGGTAATTACTATTCCAGCCAGGTTGGGATGACGACAACTAGGTCGGCAAGGATTAAGTTTAAAAACGGTTTCGAAGGGACTATGCTATTAGTTTGGGAACACGACAAACTAAATTGGGAAAAATATTCGCGACGCCAAGCCCTTTTTTTCACTATTCCGATTTGGGGACACGACAAATTGGTCGGAAAATATTCAGATTTAAAACGATTCCGACGGTAGTAAGCATTATCTTTGGGAACACGACAAACTAAATTGGGAAAA
>JAIXOW010000085.1 GCA_027486615.1 Oxalobacteraceae bacterium
CATTTTATGAAAGAAATGCGCATGACTAAACAACAAGTCAAAGATGAAATGCGCCAATCAGAGGGTAATCCGGAAATTAAAGGTCAGATACGACGCAAGCAACGTGAGATGTCAAATGCGCGCATGATAGACAGTGTGAAAAACGCCGATGTCGTCATCACTAACCCAGAACACTTTGCGGTTGCTTTATCATACGATCCTAATGGTGATAGTGCACCTATACTACTGGCTAAAGGAACGGATGAAGTAGCGGCACGCATACGTGAAGAAGCACAAAAGCATGGCATTGAAATCTTCCAAGCTGCTCCACTGGCTCGTGCGCTCTACTTCACTACAGAAATTGAACATCCAGTGCCAGAAGACTTATATTATGCGGTTGCACAAGTTATCGCTTATGTATTCAATCTGGCAAGCATTACCCCTGGAGCACCGCCAGTACAGAAACCCGATCCTAAAGTACCAGAGGCCCTGCAGTTTGACTCCATGGGCAGATTGCAAACCCAAGAGGCTGTCGTCTAATGAAAATGGAACAGAATATTTCTGATCAACTCATCGCTAGCGAAGGAATATTTCTACGCATTGCTGATCGCACGCGTTTTGATTATGTCATGCGTGCCATACAAGAAAATTCACAATCTGTCGCTATCTCTAGTGACAGTGATGATGTATTGGATCACTACGGCCGTATCGTCATTAACCAGTTAAGACAACTGCCTGATTTACAAATTGAAGTATTTTTACCTGCAAATACAGAAGCACTACTCGAGCGTTTTAATCAAATCCTCTCTGGTTTATCACTGACTGATGCACGTGATGCAGAGTCTTCTCCTGCTTCACGACGTGTATTAATAGCGCATGATGCAAAAGCCATTAATGCGCGTGAATTACAACTGCTTGCTAGACTGATACAAGATTTCCCCGGTGCGAATACCTCACTCGTTCTCCTACTCGATCAAAGTGGAAGCAGACAACACGAGCGCTCTTTAGAAAATTTCGGACAGCGACTCTTGCGCTGGCCCTTAGAAAAACCAACGCGCGAAGAAGGCGATGTATTACTCGCACAAGCACGCATGCGTGGTCTTGAAGTTGAAGTCAAAAAATTGTTAGCGGCAACTGGGTTTCTAAAACAAGAAAAAACCTTAGATGAACTAGTGGCTCCAGCTATTGAAAAAAATGAAGAAGCACCGCTGTTTACCAAGCCGAGTTCGAATAAGCGTAAAGCAAGTGGAAAAGATAGTTCAGGCAGAACTGAGCCTGTGCTCAATGACATCAAACCCACAAGCTCAAAATCTACCAGCAAAGTTGTGGCTCCAGCCAAGCCCGTCAATGAAGGCAACCTACAAACAGCACAAGGCCCCTCTTTCTTAAGCCGCACACTGAATATGACTGTGCGTTGGATTGCGGCGATTGTTCTTCTGATGGTGGTCTCGGTGGGCGTGATCGCTCTGCTCTTCCCTCAAAAGCTTTTACCAAGATTAGCAGACTCTCCCATCCTGAAAGAAAATCTGCCACCTTGGATGATGACGTTGTTAATTGACTATCTACCAAAATCTAGCTTGCCGGCTGCAGCCCCAGAATCAACTGAATCGCCACCAGCTCCTCTTCCTATACCTGCTGCCCTGCCGATTCCAGAGCCTGTGCCAGCTAGTGTGCCGGCCAACATCAATGAAGAAAAAAAGCCTGAGACTACAGTTCCGGCAACTTCTTCCGATTCATCAGTTAAGACTGATGTGGCGAGCAAAAACGAGCCGGTAAAACCTGAGACCAAAGAAGTGAATAAGCCGCTAAAGAGCGCACCTTCTTCTGAGACCGTTGTGCCGATGGTGCCAGTTGCAAAAATTGAATCTGTTTTGCCTGCAAAAACGCCTAAAACAGATACGGCAGCTAAATCTGCTAAACAAGAATCGGATAGACAGACGGCTGAAGCAGTTATGACAGCGAACTCCGAACGGGGTGTGACGCAGTTAGTACAAAGTGCTAAAGCAGGTAGTTTTTTTGTGCAGCATGTATCGCTACTCTCTATGGCTGAAGCCCAAGAATGGAGAGCGCAGCATGCCGCATTATCAGGCAGTGTGATTGCAGCAGTGAATACGCAGAAACAAGGTATCAAGTTTGTCGTGTTATCAGGTCCGTTTGCGGATCGTACGCAAGCAGAGCAATTCGCCAATAGTCCTGGTGTACCCAAAGATAGTTGGCTAAGACCCTTAGCTTCCCTGCGTCAGGCGCTTCAAGATTTGCGCCCATAATGACGACATTGAACTGAGGTACTGCTATGTCAAAAGAAGAATCACAGGTATTCCGATCCGGCTCGCATGAAGAAGCAGCTGCAACGGAGGGCCGTAACAAGAAGAAAAAAGCGAAGCAAGAAGGACCAACGGATACGCGTCATTTACATGATGCGCAAGATGGTCCTAGTGACCGTCGTGAAATGCATGATGCAGAAGGTGTGATTGATGGTCGACACATGCATGATGCTGATGGTCCTAGCGTTGGACGTAATATGCATGATGCTGATGGTCCTAGTGTTGGACGCAATATGCATGATGCAGAAGGTGTCATCGATGGACGTCACATGCAAGATGCAGATGGCCCCATTGGTGGTCATGCTGAGTATGGAGCAGATAGTGTTGAAGATTTACTCGCTTGGGCTGGTGTTCAAGGTGCTGTTAATCCGCGCAACATGCAGGATGCAGAGGGGCCATCGAACAAACGTAGTATGCAAGATGGAGATGGTCCATCGGATCAACGATCGTTAAAAGATCATTACGTCACCATCGATAGTAAGACAGTTGAACGTAGAACTGTCGAACTTGGCAATCGTATTGATCCAAGCTTGGCAGACCCACAACAAGCTGCTGCGCAAGTAAAAAAAGAGCCTTTGTTTACGATGGCAGATGCCAC
>JAIXOW010000185.1 GCA_027486615.1 Oxalobacteraceae bacterium
CTATTGGTACATCATTGAATGAATCTGGTGATATTCTTTTTTACGGTAGTAATATCGCAAGCTCACAAAATGGAAATACATTCCTCACTAAATTAGCAACCATCACATCTGCAGATATTGCTGCATCAAATGACTTAACTGGTTCAATTCTATCCAATGGTAATTGGACATTAGAAGCTGTAACTGGCACCATTAATTCAGAAACTTTAGTACCTATTTCATATGATTCAACGTTAAGTTTAAATTTAACATCTTCTCAAACTAACCAACTTATATTACAACAACCAGATCGTTTAGTTACAGGTGATAGGCCAGCTCAGACTATTATCAAGGATATAAATAATGACAAAATACCAGATTTAATCACGCTTAATGGTGCAGCCGACGGTACTAGATGGCCTAGTTGGACGATAGGTCAAAGTAGTGTTAGCTTTAGCTATGGATTAGGGGATGGAACATTTTCATCTTCTTATACAATGAATGTTGGTGAATATGGAGCTTGTCCAGCTGGAATTGAAGTTGTCGATCTAAATAATGATCAGGTTTTAGACATGGTCGTTAGCTTAAATACCAATAATAAAATTGGCGTTTATTTGGGTACCGGCTTTGATGCTTTAGGTAATCCAACATTTAATAATAGCTTTATCCCAACCATATCTCCACAAGGATTTACAACAGTTGATATAAATAAGGATGGCTATCAAGATATTGTTTCTGCAAGTGGAACTCTTTCAATTTTTTTGAATAATCAGAATGGTACGTTTGCTTCACCATTTAGTCCGTCGTCACCTGCAACTGCCTCTAAAGTACTTACTGGTGATTTAAATGGTGATGGTCTAGTCGAAGCAATTTATTCGGCAAATAGTGATTGGCCAAACCATCCAAAATTACAAATTTTATATAATAACGGTGGCGTTGGTGTCGGAATGTTTAATCAGGCTGTCACAGTTGATGATACTCCACGTGGATTTAATCTAGGAGATTTAAACGGTGATGGAAAGCTTGATATTGTCACGGCAAACTTCTGGGGTAAATCAACATCTATTTTCTTAAATACAGGTAACGATAGTAATGGAAACGCTACTTTTTCGAAAAAAACAATAACTCTTGGTAATCATGTTAATGATGTTTTTTTAGGGGATTTAAATAATGATGGTATTGATGATGTAATAGCTAATATGGTGCATCCATACAGTCGTTCATTTAAGGTGTTTTTGAATGATGGCAATGGAAAACTTGGTTCGCCCTTTACCATCGAAATGAATGCAGGTGCTTATTCTTTAACTATGGGCGATCTAGATGGAAATGGATTGCGCGATATAGTGGTGCCGAATGGTGCAGAGAATAAGGTCTTAATATATCTTCAAGATTATCTTCAAAATAATGTTACAGGAACAAATCAAGATGAAAGTTTAGTAGGTAATGGTGGAGATAACATTATTTCTGCCATGGGGGGTAATGATTTAATTAATGGCTTTAGTGGGAATGATCAGTTAATTGGTGGCAATGGCAACGATACGCTTATCGGTGGTGGTGGTTCTGATATTTTGTCCGACAGTGCAGGTAATAACTTATATAAATACGCATCAAAATCTGATAGTACATTTTCTAACTTAGATACTATTACCTCATTCAATGCTAGCGATAAAATTTCGTTCACTGGCATGGCTGGAATTAAAGTTCGAACAAATTCATTTGTTTTTGATAAAAATATTCAAACAACAATCGATAATATTAAAAGTGATAATTCAATTTCAAATGAAATTATATTTTTTACTGATGGTTTAGATGGATATTTGTATGTAAAAGGTGATGGGAATGGTGCCAGCTTCGATGGAAGCTTAATTAATCTGTCTGGAATTATTGAACCTATTAATCAAAATCAAATTGATATTAACTTATCATTCGGTAATGAAAGCGTTCAATCCTTTCTAACAAGTTCACAATTAAGAGCGTTAAACAGTTCTCAGATACGTGCTCTAAATACTGTTCAAATTCAGAGTTTAGGCTCTATTGAAATTAGTTCTTTCAGTACATCTCAAGTGACATGGTTAACTACTGCGCAATTAGAAGCATTGACTACATCGCAGGTGAGTTCATTAAGTACTTTACAAATCAGTATTTTAAGCAATGCACAAATTAGATCACTTAATTCTATTCAAATAACTGGATTGACAACAATTCAAATTAAGGCAATAGAGATTTCTGATCTTTTAGCTATGTCAACTCATCAAATAAGCGTGCTGAATAGTAATCAAATTCAAAGCTTAAGCACTCTACAAGTAATAAATATAACAAGCGCACAGATTAATTCGCTGACTTACGATCAAATTAGTTATTTAACTAGTATGCAGTTTAGAGCTATAACTAGTAACCAAATAATTTTTTTAAATAGTAATCAAATATCAGCGATTGAAACTAGCGATATATTTACTTTAAGTACTGCAATCTTACGTAGTATCACATCTGTTGGTCTTCAGGGCTTTACAACTGATCAAATAGCTGCATTTAGTAGTACTCAGGTAAGCGCACTCACAACACTTCAGATTCGTAATTTAAGTGTTAATCAATTTAGTGCTATGGACACAAATGATATAAGGGCACTTACAACACTACAAATTGCATCATTATCAGTAGATCAAATTAATAATATTTATACTCAGCAATTTGAAGCTCTGACAAGCTCACAAATCAATATATTGTCAGATAACACAATTAGTTTGATTAATGCTGATAACTTACATGCACTCAATACTAGGTCATTATCAGGGCTAACCACAAGCCAAGTTCGTGCTTTAAGTAGTGATCAAATATCCAAATTACTAACTGTACAAATAGCTGCTTTAAATACATTACAAATTAGTGCATTAACATCGAATCAAGTTGTGGGATTAAATGAACTTCAAGTGCAGTCTATAGAAACTGCAGATTTACGCACACTATCCACATTTGCTTTGAGGTCACTCAGTTCTGCAAGTTTTTCCGGTTTGACAGAAAATCAAATAAATATTTTAAGCAGTACCCAAGTCGGTGCACTTACAACTTATCAAGTATCTTATTTAAGTACAAATCAAATAGCTCAACTTAAAACACATCAGTTGGGTGGGTTAACAACATCGCAGATAATTGCTTTGGATAGTATTCAGATTAATGCATTATTTACCACCCAAATTAGTGGGTTAAATGCATTCCAAATTAAAGCTATAGAAATAAAAGATTTAAGCGGACTTAGTTCAACTCAAATTTCCGCATTTTCATCTGTACAGGTTCAAGCTTTAAATATAAATCAAATTGCTAAATTGAATACTGATCAGCTTTCTGGATTAGAGTCACGCGATTTAGCTTCACTGACTACATCTCAATTTGAAGCTTTAAGCGAGCAGCAAATAAGTTCGTTTAATTCATTGCAAATTAGTGCAATTAGTACTTTGCAGATTCGTAGTTTATCTCTGAGAGCTCTGAATCTATTAGATTCCTCGCAGATTGCATATTTGACCTCAACGCAAATTGGTGCACTATCGACTGCGCAAGTTCGTGTTTTAAATACTCTTCAAATAAATGCTATTGAAACTAGGGATGTTGGCACTTTAAGTATTAATGCAATTAGAGCATTAGAAATGTCTTCAATTGCGGCTATGTCTTCTGCATTAATCAATGCATTAAACAGTAATCAATTAAGTGCTTTAACTACTTCACAGATAATGGCAATACAAGCAGTAGATGGCATTAAAGCAAGAGATTTGAGTGTTTTATCTACTGCTCAAATTTTAGCGCTAACAAGTCAGCAAATCGCTAACTTAAATTCCCAGCAAATTTTAGTGCTCAGTTCTTCGCAAATTCGCTCCATTGAAGCAAAGGATATGGGTGGATTGAATCTTCAATTTTTATCATCGAATCAAATTGCTGCATTAGGCAATAATCAGATTGCTGTATTAAGTACTAGTCAAATTGCATCATTGATGACTCAGCAGATTGGCTCTCTTAGTACAGGCATACTGAGGGCTTTTAGCACTAGTCAAATTGCAGCTCTGAATTGGGAGCAGATAGCTGCGTTAAGAACGACTCAAATTACATCTCTCAGCAGTATACAAATTCGATCTTTGGACACTGTCGATTTTGCTGCGCTAACAAGTAGGCAAATTGCCGCGCTGAGCAGCATCCAAGTTGCCGCATTCACTTTGGATCAAATTGCATTTATTTCAACTACTCAATTACAGAGCCTGTCTACGGTAGCTATCGCAGGATTATCAACATCAGCAATTTCTAAGATTTTTGATTCATATATTTATTCTTCTTATCCTTATCCAAACTCTCTGTTTACTACTTCACAGTTCGCAGTTTTTTCAACAAGCCAAATAAATGCAATTAATTTTCAAAATGTAGAAATTTCATATTATGCCGCGATTGAATCTTACGGTCTGAATGCGAACCAAATGGCAGCATTTACCAGCACAGCGATCGCTGCTCTTAATACGCAATTAATTTCTAATTTAACGAGCTTACATATTCAAGCAATTGAACTGCGTGATATATCTGCGTTGACTAGTAACCAAATAAAGGCGATGGGAAGCAACCAATTCCTTGGTTTAACTTCTTCTCAGCTTGCAGCTATGTCAAGTGCTCAATTAGCTTCGTTAACAACAAGTCAAATTCAATTTTTAAATACTGATCAATTCTCTGGTATTGAAACTAGAGATTTATCTGCTCTGTTTACAACTCAAATAGCAGCACTTGATTCAAATCAGATTACTAGCTTAAGCACAAGACAACTAGCTGCATTCACTACACATCAGATTCGTTCAATTAATTCTTGGAATGTTTCTGCACTTGCAGATTCACAAATCGTTGCCTTAAATAGTGCGCAGATTGGCGCTTTAAGACAGGAGCAATTAGCTAGTTTTACTACTCAACAAATACAGTCTATTGAAACTAGAGATATTGCGGCGCTCACCTCATTGCAGATGGCCGGTTTGAATTCTATACAAATTAATGCCCTCACTACTGCCCAAATATCTGCATTAACAACTACACAAATTACTGGTTTAACTCGATTCCAATTTGAATGGTTAACTCCAGAGCAAATTTCTGCCATAGAGACAAGAGATATTGGCGCTCTCGCCATTGTGAAGTCTTTAAATTCTGTGCAAATCAGTGGGCTTACAACCCTGCAAATCAGCGCATTAGGTACTACGCAAATACAAGCAATTAACTCTACACGTACAGAGTTGATGTATGTAAATGGCGTAGTGGAAAATGTAACGATAAGTGGTGGTGCTATATCAGGAATGCGTCCATGGCAAATAGAAGCAATGACCAGTACCCAAATCGCTGTTTTAAATTCAAATCATTTTGCAGCAATGTCTGTAGAACAAATAACCGCGATAGAGAGTAGGGATGTCTCTGCAATTTCAGTTATTAGAAATCTTAATTCAATGCAAATTAGTAGTTTTACTACTACCCAAATAAGTTCGCTCAGTACAAGGCAGATACAGGCAATAAGTGTTAATAGTGCCAACGGAAATTCTTCTGCTATTGATGGGTTAACTTGGGATCAGATTGGCGCACTATCAAGTATCCAGGTTAGTGCTTTAACTACACAGCAAATTAAAGTCTTTAATTATTATCAATTAAATGGAATTAAAGCTTCTGATATTGTTGTTTTAAATGCAGACCAAATTCGTGCTATCGATATTAATAATCTATCGAGTTTTCAGTTGGCCAACCTAAATAGTACGCAAATAGCCTCCTTTACTACTCGGCAAATTTCACTATTAGCTGATCATCAAATATTCTCAATTGAATCAAGAGATATTGTTGCATTGAATACTGCGCAAATTCAAGCTATTCAAATAAATCCAAATTATTGGAGCTGGAATGAATCCCAAGGTTTAGGTACTTCACAAATATCAGCGATGACAAGTAATCAAATCGCTGCATTGACTGTAGATCAAATTAGTTTATTAAGTAACCAACAAATTAGTGCAATTGATTCTGGTGATATTCGCGCACTAAATACTACTCAATTTCAAGCTATTAATTATCTTGGTAATCAAGGATTAAATACTAATCAGATTTCTTCGCTAACAAGTTCTCAAATTCAAACTATAACTGTTTATCAATTGTTAGGATGGAGTACAGATCAGATAAGTGCGATACAAAACTCTAGCATTAGTGCTTTAAATGCAAATAATGATTTATTGTTACCTCTTCCTATTTATCTCTTTAATACATTGCAAATTAGTTCATTTACCACCTCACAAATTAAATCAATTGGTTTAAATAGTATTTATGGGAATGACATTATAGGAGCATTAACAACAGATCAAATTTCTTCATTAACAAGTTTTCAATTCAGTGTATTAAATGCTAATCAGATTTCATTTTTTAATTCTAATCAAATTAATTCTATTAAATCTAGTGACATAACTGTTTTCAATAAGGAGCAATTGCAAGCAATAGGCTCTACAGTGTACGGGAGATGGAATGAAAATATTTTATCTGGTTTAAATACTTTACAAATTTCTGGATTTAATAGCTTACAAATAAGTTATCTTTCAAGTGGCCAAATTAGCTGTTTAAACAGCAGTCAATTAAATTCGATTGAAGTAAGTGATATTAGCGTACTGAGTGTCTCGCAAATAAAAGCTATTAATGCAGCAATTTCCGGTTTGAGTACTACACAAATATCAGCATTAACCAGCATACAAATCAGTGCCCTCAACTCGACACAATTTAAAGCATTTTCAATTGATCAAATAGATTCGATTAGTACACGTAGCATTAGCGCACTTACCGTTATTGGAAATTTGAATTCAGCTCAGATTGGCAATTTTAATACTCTACAAATTAGTTTATTGAGTACTTCGCAAATTCAATCAATCAGTCCAACTACCTATAAAGAGACTTTTGAGAATGGATATTTAAATCCTTGGGCTGTAAAAGCTGGGGCTATCACTGGTTTATTCGAGTCTCAAATTGCTGCACTTACAAGCTCACAAATAGGTGCCTTGAGCAAAGAGCAAGTTGCTTCATTTAATTCTACTCAAATAAGTGCAATTGAAACTGCTGATATTACTGCTCTTGGAACTAGTCAGATAACTTCAATTGGTAGTAATGGGGGCGGGGAAGTTTTTGTATGGGATGCTATATATGGACTAACAACAGTACAAATTGCTTCTCTTTCAAGTGCTCAGATTGGTGTATTAAATTGCATGCAATTTCAAATGCTGTCAACCAATCAAATTTCTTCTATTGAAACACAAGATATTAGTGCGATTTCAGCAATTTGGTCTTTACAATCTCATCAAATTAATGCATTTAATTCACTTCAAATTAGCGCCCTTACCTCTACTCAAATAGCATCTATTGGTGGGTATATGGGAATATCTTGGAATTGGTGGGAAAACAATGGGCTTTGGGGACTAAATGAACTGCAAATTTCCACGATGTCTAGCTCTCAAATCGGTGCACTTACTAAATTACAACTCTCAAATCTTAATAGAAACCAGATAATTGCAATTGAAACTGTCGATTTAGTAGCTTTTGATGAATCTAAACTACAAGCTTTTAGTTTTAATATATCGTCATTTACCACTGCACAAATATCAGC
>JAIXOW010000433.1 GCA_027486615.1 Oxalobacteraceae bacterium
CAACAATGGTGCTGTTGATGTTCGTAAAAATTTTAAATTCATCCGCACAACGTATGTCGTAACCATAGGATGAGGTGCCATAAGATACTATTTTATGTCCATTTGCTTCACGTACCTGACCGGGCTCGAAAGGCTCGATCATGCCCGTTTGTTCAGCCATACGGCGTATCCATTTGTCAGATTTTATAGTCATGTTAGCAAGTCAATGATGTTCAAAAATTTAGGTGAAACTTCAGTAAGTCTGTAATTTTACGACAATCTCTCGTTTTTAATACATCTTCTATTTAACGCTGCATCGCTTCCCACATTTTTTGTAAGCGCTTGGCAGAGACTGGCATCGGTGTTTTCAATTCTTGTGCAAATAGTGAGACCCGCAGCTCTTCTAACATCCAGCGATATTCCTGCATTTTTGGATCACGCGCAGCATGTGTTTTAGCTGCTCGTTGCCATAACATGGCAGCTTGCTGCCACTCAGCCATCAATCTTGTATCACGTGCAGGATCAGCTCTCCACTTATCTAATCTAACTTGCATGGCTTTTAGATAACGCGGGAAATGTGCAAGTTGCGTATGCTCTGTCTCCAACACAAAACGTGCTCCGATTAATTGCTGTAACTGCATGTGCATATCAGCTTGTACTTGTGGTGCTGATTTAATTGCCTGTAGTTTTTTGGGAAGACCATGAAACTCTGCAAGAATTTGTCCTACCAATCTGGCGATCTCGTTCACTAATAAATTCAAACGCGCCTTGCCTTCATCGCGCCGTGTATTAAATTCTACTGAATTTTTAGGTAATGGTTCTTGTAAACATGCGCGCGTTAAACCGGCTTGAATGATTTGATCTCGCAACTCTTCTTGCGAGCCCAATGACATGAACTGCATACCCATTTGCTGTAAACCAGGGACATTTTTTTCTAGATACTTAAGTTGTTCTTTAAGCTGTAAAGCAAACAATCGACGCAAACCATGCACATGCAAAATAGCAGCTTCACTAGGATCATCAAATACTTCTAGATCACAGTGCGTGACACGGTCTACTAAAGCGGGATATCCAATTAAAGTTTGCTTACCCTGTTGGATTTCTAATAATTCAGGTAACTCACCAAATGACCATGTAGTGAGTTGTTGATAGGCGGCGTTATTGATGACGCTACCTGATTGTTTTTTTGCCGATGAAGTTGATGATGTTAATTCATCGTTTATATTTTTCTGAGTTTGATCGTCCTCTGTTTGTTCATTATCTGGCGCAGTCTGTTCTGCCAATTTTTGAAACTGCTCTCTTGCTTGCAAGCCTAATTCCGATTGTAGTTGCGCGAGATTGCGTCCCATTTCTAATTGACGCCCATGCTCATCTATCACTTTAAAATTCATGAAATGATGCGCAGATAAGGTCTCAGGTTTGAAATCGGATTTTGCTACTGCAATCGTAGTTTGCTGTCGTATATCCGCAATCAGTGCATCAAGTAATTCACCGTGGCCGAATTTTTTTGCAGCAGCGATTCGATCACAAAATCCCGCTGCGTATTCAGGTATGGGTACACAATGGCGGCGTAATTTTTGCGGTAATGATTTGAGTAATAAGTGGGTTTTTTCTTTCAGCATGCCCGGCACTAACCACGCACAGCGTGCAGCCGAAACCTGATTCAGTGCAAATAAGGGAATGGCTAAGGTGACACCATCACGTAATGAGCCTGGCTCGAAATGATAGGTCAATGCCATTTCTAATCCAGCATTACGCATCATTTTAGGAAAGAGATCAGTGGTGATACCGGCTGCTTCATGCCGCATTAAATCTTCACGCTCTAAATACAATAAGCGTGGATTTTTTGCGCTAGCAGTCCGTATCCATTTTTCAAAATCAACTGCATTATTTATATCAGCAGGTATCGCTTTATCGTAAATTGCAGCGATTAATTCTTCATCTGCCAATACATCTAAACGCCGTGATTTATGTTCGAGATGTTCAATCTCACGTATGAGTTTTTGGTTATGTGCAAAAAACGGAGCACGCGTTTCAAAGTCAGCACCAGCTAATGCATCACGTATAAAAATTTCACGTGCATGTTCAGGATTGAATTTGCCGTAATTCACACGACGCTGACTATAAATCACTAAACCATATAAAGTGGCGCGTTCATAAGCAGAGACTTGTCCACTTTTTTTCTCCCAGCGTGGCTCACCCCAAGATTTTTTTAGTAAATGTGCACCGACTTTTTCACACCACTCAGGCTGTATCTGCGCGATGTTACGTGCATAGAGCCGTGAGGTATCAACCAGTTCAGCCGCCAATATCCATTTGCCTGCTTTTTTTTGCAAACTAGATCCTGGCCAGATATGGAATTTAATCCCACGCGCACCAAGATAATGTGGCTCATCTTCTGCTTTAAAACCTACATTGCCTAACAAACCAGTGAGTAGCGCTAAATGCAATTGTTCATAGGTGGCCGGTGTTTCATTAAGTCGCCAACCTTGCTCACGCACCATGGTGAATAACTGGCTATGCACATCGCGCCATTCACGCAAACGTAAATGCGATAAAAATTGTGCGCGACAATGTTCTTGTAACTGACGATTCGATTTTTTATTATCTATCGCGTCTTCAAACCAATTCCATATTTTTAAATAACTATGAAATTCGGATTTCTCATCGGCGAATTTTTTATGTGCTTCATCTGCCGCAGCTTGTACTTCAATCGGTCTGTCACGCGGATCTTGCACAGCCAGTGCAGAAGCAATGATTAGCATTTCTGTTAAACAGAGATGATCACGGCCTGCCAATATCATGCGACCTATACGTGGATCGAGAGGTAATGTAGCTAACTCTCTACCTAGTTTCGTAAGTTGTTTATCTTCATCGACTGCACCTAGTTCTTGCAGTAATTGATAGCCATCGACTACTGCACGACCTAGGGGAGGCTCTATAAAAGGAAAATCTTCTACATCACCTAAATGCAGAGACTTCATGCGTAATATGACCGACGCTAATGAAGAACGCAGTATCTCTGGTTCAGCAAATGGTGGACGTTGTAAAAAATCTTGCTCTTCATATAAACGTATACATACACCAGCTGCTACACGACCGCATCGCCCTGCACGTTGATTTGCGGCTGATTGTGCTATCGGTTCAATTTGTAACTGCTCAACTTTATTTCTATAGCTATAGCGTTTTACTCGTGCTGTACCTGCATCAACCACATAACGTATGCCAGGCACAGTTAATGAGGTCTCAGCGACATTGGTCGCCAATACAATACGGCGGGCATTAGAAGTTTTAAAAACACGCTCTTGTTCTGCTGCAGATAAGCGTGCAAACAAGGGAAGAATTTCTACATGCGGTGGATGATGTTTACGTAATGCTTCTGCTGCATCGCGGATTTCACGTTCACCTGGCAGAAACACCAACACATCACCCTGACCTAATAAGGCTAATTCATCGACTGCATCGACGATGGCATCCATTAAATCGCGTTGTTCTTTATTTTTTTGTTTTGCAGTTTGCTGTGCTTGCTGTTGCGAACCCTGTGACACGTTAGTCTTAATCAGCACATCAGGTTCTACAGGACGATAACGAATCTCTACTGGATATAAACGTCCCGAGACTTCAATCACAGGCGCGGGTTGTTCAGGCGTTCCAAAATGTTGTGCAAATCGATTGGCATCAATTGTTGCAGAGGTAATGATGAGTTTGAGATCTGGACGCTTGGGCAACAACTGTTTTAAATAGCCCAATAAGAAATCAATATTTAAACTACGCTCATGCGCTTCATCAATGATGATGGTGTCGTATTGCTTGAGTAGTGGATCACCTTGTGTCTCTGCCAGCAAAATACCATCAGTCATGAGCTTGACCCACGCACCAGCTGTCAGGGTGTCATTAAATCTGACTTTAAAGCCCGCATGTACGCCAGGTGCAGAGCCTAACTCTTGTGCTATGCGTTTTGCGGTGGATGATGCTGCAATACGGCGAGGCTGGGTGTGTCCAATTAAGCCATGCTCACCGCGGCCCAAGGCTAAACACAGCTTGGGTAATTGTGTGGTTTTGCCTGAGCCCGTCTCTCCACAAACAATGATGACCTGATGTTTTGATAGCGCTGCTGCAATTTCTTCACGTCGAGCGGAAACCGGCAGCTCTTCAGGAAAGCGTATCTCGGGTAAGGGATTACGGGGCGAGCGGGCTTGATGCGAAGCGCCAACTGCTGCGTTCTTAGTTTTTTCGGAGGAATCGGGTGCGTACATGGCGGAGCGAATTATAATGCGCCCATGGAAACCTCGAATCAATTCGTAGCATGGCTGCGCTCAGTCGCGCCCTACATTCATGCCTTCCGCGGTAAGACCTTTGTGGTCGCCTTTCCTGGCGAGCTGGTCAAGGCGGGTGCACTGCCGGTATTAGCGCATGATCTCTCATTACTGCATGCCTTAGGGATTAAAGTCGTGATCGTGCACGGCTCGCGTCCGCAAGTAGAAGAGCAGCTCGCTTTACGTCAATGTGAAACCCGTCTGCATCAAGGTTTGCGCATTACCACCACAGCTGCATTGGAATGCGCCATGGAAGCAGCGGGTGAACTCAGACTGGATATTGAAGCCGCATTTAGCCAAGGCTTGCCAAATACGCCGATGGCAAATGCAGCTGTAAGGGTTATTTCTGGCAATTTCGTCACTGCCCGCCCTATGGGCATTATTGAGGGTGTGGATTTAGAGCTGACCGGTGTCACACGCAAGATTGCGCATGAAGCGATTCATCCTATTTTGCATGCTGGCGGTTTGGTATTGCTTTCGCCCTTAGGTTTCTCACCTACCGGTGAAGTGTTTAATCTGGCGATGGAAGATGTGGCTGTGGCTGCTGCGATTGCCTTAAGAGCAGATAAGCTGATCTTTCTTTCCGAGACACCGATGATGCAAGACCAAGAGGGAGAAGATATTCATGAACTCTCTACGCATCAAGCGCAAGCCGTATTGGAATCTGGCTGTTTGCCAGCTGATTCAGCGTTTTATTTACGCCATGCCTTAGAAGCCTGTGTGAGTGGTATTCCTCGTTCACATATTGTGCCGTTTGCTAGAGATGGCTCAGTGCTGTTAGAAGTGTTTACGCATGATGGTGTAGGTACCATGATCGCTGCTGAAAATCTGGAAAGTCTACGTGAAGCTAGTATTGAAGATGTAGGTGGCATTCTGCGTTTGATCGAACCATTAGAAGCTGATGGCACTCTGGTGAAACGTGGTCGTGAATTAATCGAACGTGAAATTGATTATTTCTCCGTCATTGAACATGATGGCGTGATTTTTGGTTGTGCCGCTTTGTATCCCTTCCCTGCTGAAAAAATGGCGGAGATGGCATGCTTAACTGTTAGCCCAGATTCACAAGCACAAGGTGATGGTGAAAGACTGCTCAAACATATGGAGAATCGCGCTCGAGCAGCAGGATTTAAAAATTTATTTGTATTAACGACACGGGCAGCACATTGGTTTTTAAAACGTGGCTTTGTAAATGCCACTTTTGATGATCTGCCTAAGAATCGTCAAAACATGTATAACTGGCAGCGCAAGTCGCTGGTATTAATTAAAAAACTCTAGTTCTGGAGAACACAATGGCGCGTATGGTTCACTGCATTAAATTAGAAAAAGAAGTTGAAGGTTTGGATTTTCCACCTTACCCAGGTGAGTTGGGCAAAAAAATCTGGGAGAGTGTGTCTAAAGAAGCGTGGGCAGCATGGCTAAAACATCAAACCATGTTAGTCAATGAAAATCGTTTAAATTTAGCCGATGCGCGGGCACGTAAATATCTCGCTACACAAATGGAAAAGCATTTCTTTGGTGATGGCGCGGATGCAGCGCAAGGTTATGTACCACCGACTGAATAAAATTTTTATTCCTAACAACCTTAATATGTAATGCAAATTTGTAGAAAGAAATTTAAAAACATACGGCCGATTACGCTACGCTAATCGGCCCTACAAATACTTTATTAAACTGCATTTAAAACGTCATTGTCTTTACACCATCCGCCATACCCAACAAACACACATTTGCACCTTTACGTGCAAATAATCCGTTGGTGACGACTCCTGGCAAATCATTGATTTGTTGTTCAAGGATTGCAGGTTGGGTTATTCGTAAACCAGCAGCATCAATAATGAAGCAACCATTATCTGTAACGTAAGGCACGCCCTCTTTCAAACGCAATATTGGTGTTGCGCCCATAGCTTTCAGTGCACGACTAACTACTGCCTGTGCCATGGGTATGACTTCAACTGGCAAAGGGAATGTGCCCATAACCTCAACTAACTTAGAACCATCAGCTATACAAATAAATTTCTCTGCAACAGAGGCGACAATTTTTTCACGGGTTAACGCACCACCACCACCTTTAATCATGGCGCCACTGGCATCAATTTCATCTGCGCCATCTATATACACTGGCATGTGGGTGATTTCATTTAAATCAAAGACAGCGATGCCATGCGATTTCAAACGTGCTGCGGTCGCTTCCGACGATGCAACGGCGCCCTTGATGCGCTGTTTGATTTTACCAAGCTCATCAATAAAAAAATTGGCAGTAGACCCAGTACCAACACCAATAATGGCACCATCCACCACGTAATTGAGGGCCGCACGAGCCACGGCTTGTTTGAGTTCATCTTGTGTCATGTGATATCGCCTTAATCCATACAGACGATATTCTATAGGATTACTTATTCAAACCATTCATTCTAAGAAAGTCAAACAGTGATACTTTGTCGTGCACTTTCAGTTTGCGATAGGTATGCGCTAACTGATTTCTTACTGTGTGATACGAAATACCTAGCTCGCGTGCAATTTGTTTATGACTCATGCCGGTAGAGAATCGCCTTGCTATCACGATTTCTCGTGGTGATAACAGATCTAAAGTCTTGGTTGGAATGATGCGGCAGCGATTAAATCCATTTCTTTGTATAAGACTGATTTCAATTTTTTCTCCTCGAAAAACCTTGCCCGCTCGTAGTACTTCCATAGCAATTTCAGGTATGGACTGCTGCGATAAAACAGGCCACTCATGGTCTAATAATTCATAAAAACGTGCATCTGCAATTTGTATAATGCCTTCCATAGAAATAAGACCACTCGCTGCTGCATTTTTATCTAGTTCTAATGATTCACGTTGGTGATGACGCGTACGATTTAAAACTAATGCACGTGAGAGATGTGTCCAAAGTCCATGTAAGTGTGCTGCATCGCTTGGAGAAAATCTCACATCATGTCGGCGATATAACACCATCCAACGCGCAGGTTTAATTTTAGAAGCATCATCACCAATCACGATGACATGACAAAGATTTAATTCTTGAATTAATGAGAGTGGATGAGTGGATCGACGAGTTCTAGAGCTAGTATTTTGATCATTGTTATTTTTTTTTGATGATTTTCTATAAATTTTACGGATACCACCGCGCACCGGAGCGTGCGGTGCATCACGATAACCACGTACTAATAAATCTTCATTGAATTTTATGGGAGAGTTTTTTCCGAACAAAATAGAATCTGGAATGGGCTTTCGCTGTTCTTGCCTCACTTGCCGCTCTTGCTGCTGTTCGATTTCTTGATGGTTAGGATTTAACGCAGTGACTTCATTTTTAACCAATCTTGCTTCACCAGTTCCAAATAAAACGCCATCAAAACGAATCCAAGTTTTAAGTAAGGTAATCGCCTGAGTGAGAAATTGCTCTGGCGTGGCGTATTCAGCTAATGCATATAAATCGCGGATGGTATTTGAATAAACTTGCACCTCACCTCCCCCTGTTTGCCCTGAATTCCTATTGCTGTGAAGCTAGCGAAAAACACAGATACGCTAGTAAGCAGAGAAATAATTCTAAATTGACAACAAACTATAGCATTTTTCAGACACTTTTGTTATCAATCGAACACTTTTTGTGGTTTCGAGGGTACTTGGTGATGGCAAGCAGTCATGGGCTTGTCTACCAATTTGGACAGGGAATTACTGGAAATTAGAAATTTTCCGCTAGGGAATTTGATAAGTCAGCTATTTTGCTATCGTCATTCACCGGCTTGCTGAACCAGTAGAATCTGGGCTATTCATCCATTTCCCGTATAGTGCGGTTATTCGATTCCCAAAAGAACGCTCTTACTAACTCGACCCATGAGCAAGCACTCTCAAGACACTAGCCCAGCAGATCAATTGTCAGCACTCGCTACACATTATGAACAAGCGCAACATTGGCAACTCTCCACACTATTTGATAGTGATTCAAAACGCTTTGACCGTTTTTCATTTGAAGCTGCCGGTCTATTTTTAGATTTCTCTAAAAACCATATTAATGACCAAACCATAAGTCTCTTAACTGATTGGGCACGTGCATGTCAATTGGAAGAACAACGCGATGCCATGTTCCGTGGTGAAGCTATCAACACAACTGAAGGCCGTGCTGTTCTGCACACTGCTTTACGTTTACCTTCAAACGCAAAATGCATAGTAGATGGCAAAGACATTAATCAAGATATACAGTCTGTACTCGCGCGTATAGACACATTCTCAGCAGCGATACGTAGCGGTAGTTGGCAAGGTTATAGCGGCAAACGTATCACCGATATTGTGAATATTGGTATTGGTGGTTCAGATCTAGGCCCTGCCATGACTTGCGCTGCATTGCGACCCTTTGTACAAACTGATTTGCGTTTTCATTTTCTGTCGAATGTAGATGGGCATGATATCGATGCGAAACTAAATGGCTTGCAGCCTGAAACCACGCTCTTCATCATTGCTTCTAAAACTTTTACTACGCAAGAAACCATGCTAAATGCACATGCAGCGCGTGATTGGTTTTTGCAAAATGGCTCACTATCCTCACTAGCGCAACATTTTGTTGCCGTCTCTACGAATGCAAAAGCTGTAGCAGCATTCGGTATCGATACCAATAACATGTTTCCTTTCTGGGATTGGGTAGGTGGTCGTTACTCTATCTGGTCTGCGATAGGCTTGCCGCTGGCTATTGCTATAGGCATGCAGCACTTCCGTGAATTTTTAGCGGGTGCACATGCAATGGATAAGCATTTTCAGCAAGCACCTCTAGAGCGCAACATGCCAGTGATCTTGGCACTCATCGCTACCTGGTATCGCCAGTTTTTTCAAACTAGCTCACAGCTGATTGCACCCTATCACCAAGACTTACAATTATTTCCAACCTACTTGCAGCAATTGGAAATGGAGAGTAATGGCAAACGTGTGACGCGTGATGGCAAAGCAATTAATTCACCAACTGCGCCCATTATTTGGGGTAGCGCTGGCACCAACGGACAACACGCTTATTTTCAATTACTGCACCAAGGTACTGATGCCATTCCCGTTGATTTCATTACTGCGCTAAAACCATCGCATACACATCACCAACAACATCAAGCTTTACTTGCGAATTGTTTTGCACAATCAGAAGCACTCATGCGCGGCAAAAGCGAAGAAGAAGTCCGCATAGACATGCAAGCTCAACAACAGCCTGAAGAAAAAATCTCAGCGCTACTCGCTCATAAACATTTCGCAGGTAACCGACCTAGCAATACGCTGCTATTAGAAAAACTCACACCTACATCACTAGGCGCACTCATCGCTTTATATGAACATAAAGTATTTGTGCAAGGCGTGCTGTGGGATATAAATAGTTTTGATCAATGGGGTGTGGAGCTAGGAAAAATTCTTGCAAACCGAATTTTGTCTGAACTAGAACCACAAGCGGAAATAGGTAAACATGACAGCTCTACCAGCGGCTTGATTGCCAAAGCTCGTCAGGCAAGTTGATCACTATGCAAATCCAACAATGCGTTTAATATTGCGTACAATATTATTTTTTAATCTCACCTGAATATAATTTGTTATGAACCAGTTGGATCAGTTAAAACAGTACACCACCGTCGTTGCCGATACAGGCGATTTTCAAAGCATGCAAGCATTTGCTCCGCAAGATGCGACGACGAATCCATCGCTCATACTCAAAGCGGTACAAAAACCGGAATACAGGCCTCTGCTTGATCAGATATTGCAATCACATAAAGGACAATCAACTAGCGTCATCATCGATCATCTATTGATTACATTTGGATTAAAAATTCTAGACATCATTCCAGGTCGCGTTTCAACTGAAACTGATGCACGCCTCTCTTTTGATACGCACGCTACGATAGAAAAAGGCCGTACGCTAATTGCACTTTATGAAGCGGCAGGCATCTCACGTGAACGTGTCTTAATTAAAATCGCCTCGACTTGGGAAGGCATACGCGCTGCTGAAGTCTTAGAAAAAGAAGGCATACGCTGCAACATGACCTTGCTGTTTTCCTTGCCGCAGGCAATCGCATGCGCTGAGGCAGGTGCTCAACTTATTTCGCCATTTGTAGGGCGTATTTATGATTGGTTTAAGAAAGCTAGCGGAGAAGAATACAGCGGAGAACAAGACCCTGGTGTGCAGTCCGTAAAACGTATTTATGCTTACTACAAAAAGTTTGGCTATAAAACTGAAGTCATGGGTGCTAGCTTTCGTAACACCTCACAAATTATTGAATTAGCTGGCTGTGATTTACTCACCATTAGCCCTGATCTATTACAAAAATTATCTGAAAGTGATGAAAAAATCAGTCGCAAACTTTCACCAGAACAGGCCTTACAAAGTGCTGGTGAAAAAATTCATTGCGATGAAAAAGCATTCCGATTCATGTTGAATGCAGATGCTATGGCAACTGAAAAACTGGCTGAGGGTATAAGATTATTTTGTGCTGATACTGAAAAACTAGAACAACTCATCATAGATAACTAGTCTTAAAATTCCATACCCCATTCTTTGGATTTATTAAAAACTGACATTGCCATATTATCAATCGCATCATCCCAAGAGGTTAGAGATATATCTTTCTTCTCTATTTTCATAGTTAACCATGCGAATGAGAATTTAACCAATTCTTCTTTAATTTCTTGATTGGGGTTGTATTTATAGCCGGCAGCTCTTTGTCCATATTTCGCAAAAGTCTTGCAGATTTGCGTCGAAATTTCTTCTGATTTTTTTCCAGAGTTTTTTTCTTGTGATAAGTGATAATTTAACTTTTCCACCAACAAATTTGTCACAGCTGAACCTTCACGTTCCGTCGCATTTTTAAAAGATTCAATTTGTTTATTCATCTCTGTAATAGGTAAGTTTTTAATGGGTATCGCATTAAAATTCGACCTTGGTTGGGGTTGGGATTGAGACTGAACTTGCACTTGAGACTGAACCTGCGGCGGTGGCTGATGCGTTGTAGGTACTGGGGGTAGTGGCTTCGTTTGACGGACTTTTAAGTTCAATCCACCATGCGGCAAGTCAGGAAGTGGCTTAGATATTTTATTCGTCATACCAGACTCATTAATAGGCGGCGATTCTTTTATTTTTCTAAGGATTGCATTTCGTCGTGTAATTCCATCTTTGGTTTTGTTATTCAACTCTTTTATTTTATTAGATGACTGATTTTTTAATTTATTTTCTTTATCGGACCCTGATTTAATAGTATTTGATTCAGGACGAGTTGAATTCAAATTTCCATTTTTATTAATCTTATTCATGTTGCTCACCCATAAAAATAATTTATAAAAATAATCTTTTAAATACATCACTTAAAATCATTTGAAATTTTTTCTATATCTAGCAATTCATTTAATTCTCGGTAACTAGGAAAATTTTGTAATTCATTCAATCGATCTTTAGATAAAATCTTCCCAAATTGACCAAAGATACCGAACTCCTCTGATTTTTCATTTACTAACTGACTTTCCGCTTTAAATGTATTCCAATCAGTTGCAATACTAAGCGCAGCATTACGCTGAATTTCTGTTATAGGTTTATATTCACTAATATTTGAAAAATAATTTTTAGCCTCAAGGATTATTAATTGAAATTTTTTTAATTCAACTTTTGGATTAAGAATGTTATATAAAGATTCAGACTGATCTAATCTTAAAGACATAAAAGATTTAATACCATCATCAAAGGGCGATATCTTTTTTAAATATTCCTCTTTTTGTAAATTATCCTCTTCTTTTTCTTTAATTTTTATATTTTGCTTCTCCAAAGAATAATCTTTTGCATCGTTTAAATTATTATCTTTTACAGACATTTCTATTTTTACTTCAGAAGTTAATTCTTTTTTCATCTCATTGAGCATCTCAGCAGATAAATCCGATACTTCTAACGAAATATTTCGTAACTCTTTATCACTTTTTGATTTTGAATATTCACTCAATTTCTTTGCAGCTTCAAAATTCTTTTTCACTTCAGGCATAAGATTTAATTGTTCTTCACTTGTATCTGCATGCTTATTAGCTAATGAATGTGCATATTTAATTACATCTATTGGAGCATCATTCAAATATGCATCATTCAAATCCGGGCTATTTTCAAACCACTCTAAAAATGCCTTCGCATTTTTTAATGAATTAATATCTTTAGTTATTTCTTCTTTTTCTTTAAAAATACTCTGCTCTTCTTTTTCAATATTCATATTGAAATCATCAATATCTTTTTTTATTACTTCAACATCATTGACATCAAGATCTCCAGAAATACCTTCCTTGTTATTTTCACTTGGCACAATAATGTTTAACTTAGTTGCTATAGATTCATGCTCAAATTTTTCTTTGAAAGCATGAGAATTTTGAATAATCGGCGATTTAATATTTGTAGTAAGAATATCGGGGTGTGACTTCCCATGAAATACAGAAAGAATTGTATTAAATGCTTGGCTTACCATTGCTTTGAAAGAAGCTAAAAATGAAATTGATTTAGTTCGTCGAGAGTCAACTGGAAGTTCGAATTTCTCATTAAATTGAGCATCTGTTGGACGACTATCAAATAAAAGTATTTCTGATTCATTTAGCTTTGAAAACTTTGTATTTTTATTTTCAGCCGTATTATTTTTATTTTCAGTTATATTACTTTTTGAAAGTAAATTTAAAAAATTTTTAATTGGATTCATGATGTTTGAATTCCATAGAGTTAATCGAAGTTGGCAAGTTAGATGAAATATTTCCTTGAGTTAATTACTTGCTAAATTTGAGTGTTCTATAGTCGAACATTAGTTCCGATAGATAGTCGAGATTCACGCTTAATAATTTCCACTAAAGAAATAATCAAGATTGATCCGAAGAGAAAGAAGAGGAGATTTTTACCGTAGTGATGTAATCAAAGCCTGCTGAAAATTGATCAAGCTATATCGCTACTCGTTTTACGATGAGATGAAGTGGGAATAAAAAGTCAGAAGAAAATAATTATTCTGCACGCATGGCATGCTATTTTCTTTGGCAGTCGAAAGGAAATGAGAAGTGACGTTAAATAACGCCGTTATTTTTTAATTCAGAGATTTCCGTATCAGCATAACCTAAAGCACGTAGCACTTCATGGTTATGCTCACCTAATTCAGGTCCCAGCCAGCGTGTGCTGCCTGGTGTTTCAGAAAACTTCGGTGTGATGGCAGGCATGGTGATAGGCGATCCATCTTTGAATTGATGTTGCTCTAACATTTGTCGTGCAATAAATTGTGGATCTGTGACCATGTCACGTACTGAATAAATTTTAGAAACAGGTACATCAGCTTGTTTTAGCTTAGTTAATGCATCATCAATATTTTGGGTTTCACACCAAGCTTGTATGACTGCATCAATTTCTTCAGCCCGTGTAACACGACCTGCATTGTTAACTAATACAGGATCATCAGCTAAGTCTGCTCTATCAATAGCGCGCATGAGTCGTTTAAATATTGCATCGCCATTACCTGCAATGACGATATTTTCACCATCACCTGTCGTATACGTATTTGATGGAACGATGCCAGGTAAAGCACCGCCAGTACGCTCACGCACCACACCAGCATGATCATATTCCGGCACCATAGATTCCATGAGATTGAATACCGCTTCATATAAAGCGACATCGACCATTTGTCCTTGACCTGACTGTGAGGCATCACCTTGCTGACCATTCCATCGACCACCAGTAGTGTCTCGATGACGTAAAGCCATTAATGCACCGATTGCACCATGCAATGCAGCGATAGAGTCACCGATAGAGATACCAATCCGCACTGGTGGTCTATCCGAATGACCTGATACATAACGTATGCCACCCATAGATTCACCAATTGCACCAAAGCCTGGTGCATCGCGCATAGGTCCCGTTTGTCCATAACCAGATAAGCGCACCATGATGGTGGCAGGATTAATGGCTTTAAGTTGTTCGTAGCCTAAATTCCATTTTTCTAATACACCAGGACGGTAGTTTTCTATGATGATGTCAGCATCCAGTGCGAGCTTACGTGCGATATCTTGTGCACGCTGATCTTTCATGTTCAAGGTCACACTTTTTTTATTGCGACTTTGCACGCTCCACCATAATGAATTGCCATCTTTGAGTACACGCCACTGACGTATAGGATCACCACCATCGGGTGCTTCTATCTTAATCACCTCAGCACCAAACTCAGCCAAGATACGTGAGCAAAATGGACCTGCGATTAAGGTACCAAGCTCCAACACTTTAATGCCTTGCATAGGGCCTGTGCTTGCAGCTTTGGATGTTGGTGAATCACTCATGCGAATTTATTGATTTAGGTAGCGCGTCTGTCTAACATCGCGCGTGCAATCGTACCTGCATCGACGTATTCCAACTCACCACCCACTGGCACACCACGCGCCAATCGACTCACCTTGAGACCTCGTGATTTTAAGGTTTCACTAATGTAGTGTGCTGTTGCTTCACCTTCATTGGTGAAGTTGGTTGCTAAAACAATTTCATTGACTACACCATCGGTTGCACGGGTGACGAGTTTTTCTAGATGTATGTCTTTGGGACCTATGCCATCTAATGGTGAGAGTCTACCCATTAAAACGAAATACAAACCTTTATAGGTCAGCGTCTGTTCTATCATGAGTTGATCTGCGGGCGTCTCCACTACACAGAGTAGTGATGCATCGCGATTATCATTGAGGCAGGTTTCACAAATAGCATGTTCAGTGAAGGTATTACAGCGTGAACAATGCTGAATATTTTCTACTGCTTGCGACAAAGCTCGACCCAATAATGCAGCACCTTCTCTATCATGCTGCATTAAGTGATAAGCCATACGCTGTGCAGACTTCGGCCCCACGCCAGGTAATCGACGTAGTGCTTCGGTTAAAAAATCCAGACTGGTAGGCGTGTTCACGAGCAGTGTGTCATTCTTAGAATGGCAGTTTAAAGCCTGGAGGCAGTGGTAAACCTGCTGTCATGCCTGACATTTTTTCTGCTGAGGTCGCTTCTGCTTTACGCACTGCATCGTTAAATGCTGCAGCAACTAAATCTTCTAGCATGTCTTTATCGTCACCTAACAAACTCGGATCAATAGTGACGCGCTTGACATCATTTTTACAAGACATGACGACTTTAACTAAACCAGCACCTGACTGACCTTCGACTTCTATGGTCGCCAATTGATCCTGCATTTTTTTCATGTTGTCTTGCATAGCCTGTGCTTGTTTCATCAAGCCGGCAAGTTGGCCTTTCATCATCTCGAGCTCCTTGTGAATTAATAATCAGGCAGGTTTAATTGATCCGGGGACGATAGTGCCACCGAATTCTTTTATTAATGTTTGTACAAACGGATCATTCTGCATCGCGTCTTCTGCTTCTTGTTGACGCGTTGCTTGTTCTGCGACTACTTGTGCATGGGCGGTATGTGCCACTGTACCTATCTCGGTTACGAGTTTGATGGTTTTACCTAAATATTCAGTCAAGGCTACCGATAATTTATCTGCACTGCCTGCTGAAAGCAAAGTGTCAACTGGCACACGCAAACGCATCATCACTACATTACCTTCTGGTTCACAAGCTAATAACTCACTTTGACTCGCGAGTTGTTGTGCCACACCACGTACGCTTAAAGCTCTAACTAAGGTAGGCCAAGAACCATCCCAATTCGAAAATAGATTGGTAGTATTTATTTTTGCAGGTGCTGCACTAACTAAGATCTCGGCTGGTGCAGAATTTTCAGTTTTTTTTTGCGCAGTGTCAGTGGGCGAAGTCGTGTTCTCTGCTGCAGCTTGCGGTTTTTCTGATGCAGCAGGTGCAGTACGCGCGCTGGCAGTTGCATTATTAGCTTTAGGACTACGTGCTGCCGCTAATGCTGCCATCGCAGGGCTGACTGGTTTCTCAGTTGCTGCGCTTGGTGAAGCACTTGATGCTGTGCTTGATGTTTTATTGGTTGATGTACTCACTACAGAAGCAGTTGCTTCCGCTTTTTTTATTGACGTTGCAGGACCTGTTGATGACGTTTGTTGTGGAGCACTCTTACCATCAGACCAAAGTGGTGTGAAAGCTAGCATACGCAACAAGGTCATGGTGAAGCCTGCATATTCGTCGGGTGCTAATCCTAATTCATGACGACCGTGTGCAGCGATTTGATAAAACAATTGCACATCTTCTGGTGAAAATTGCGCAGACAATCTCAATATTTCTTCACGCTCAGGTAAATCTTCAGGAATAGCTTGCGGCACGCTTTGTGCAATCGCGATACGATTAAACAAGGTGGCTAAATCTTGTAACGCTGCTGAATAAGACAAACTACGTGCAGCCATGTCATCTGCTACTGCTAGTAGACGTGCGCCATCTTGTGCTGCGAGCGCATCTAATAAGCTAATTAAATATCCTTGATCTAAAGTACCCAACATACCTTGCACAGCTTCTAGTGTGACTTTACCTGCTGCATAAGCAATTGCTTGATCAGTTAAGGAAAGTCCATCGCGCATAGAACCTTGCGCACCTTGTGCAAGCAAGCGTAAAGCAGGTACTTCAAATATGATTTGTTCTTGGCCGAGTATGTTTTCGAGATGACTAACAATATGACCGGGTGGCATCTGCTTTAAATTAAATTGCAGACAACGCGATAAAACGGTGACTGGAATTTTTTGTGGATCAGTTGTCGCTAAAATGAATTTCACATGCTCAGGTGGTTCTTCTAAGGTTTTTAACATGGAGTTAAAAGCCTGATTGGTGAGCATGTGCACCTCATCAATCATATAGACTTTAAAGCGTGCATTCGAGGGGGCATACACAGCTTGCTCGAGCAATTGCGTCATTTCATCAACACCACGATTCGATGCAGCATCCATTTCTATGTAATCAACGAAACGACCCGCATCAATTGCCACGCAAGCTTCACACACGCCACAAGGTGAAGCAGTGATATCTCCTGCGCCATCTGTGCCAATACAATTCAGTGCTTTAGCTAAGATACGTGAGAGCGTGGTCTTTCCTACGCCGCGCGTACCCGTGAATAGATACGCGTGATGCAAACGCTTATGCTCTAAGGCATGCGTTAATGCACGTACAACGTGCTCTTGTCCGACCAGCGTGTCGAAATTGCGGGGACGATATTTACGGGCTAGAACCTGATAAGACATGGGCAATCGCGATGTAGTGAGATGCGCATTTTACCTGACGCGCCGCAGTCCCGAATTTGAATTCGGCGAGAGGAAAAAAACATAGTAGAAAAATAAGAGGCGAGCCTTGTCTACGGCACTCATGGTAAACGGCTGTGGCTGCTTCGTTCCCGACCTGACCAGGTTGACCATGCCACGATGCGCAGGGGCCCGCCAAATGCGATTTTATCAGGTATCCCCTCTAGTTAAGAGGATGATTCATGCTATGTCGCGATTGTTTACAGACCTAATTGCTGCCAGATCAAATCTACACGTGCTTTAACGTCTGCATCCATCTCGATTGTGCGTCCCCATTCACGATTGGTTTCACCCGACCACTTGTTGGTTGCATCAATCCCCATTTTGCTACCGAGTCCACTAACTGGTGATGCAAAGTCTAGGTAATCAATCGGTGTGTTATCGACCAACGTGGTGTCACGTAGTGGATCAACGCGCGTGGTAATAGCCCAAATGACTTCTTTCCAATCACGTATGTTGACGTCCTCATCAACCACCACAATAAATTTGGTGTACATGAACTGACGTAAAAAACTCCACACACCAAACATCACGCGCTTAGCATGACCTGGATACGCTTTTTTCATTTGCACGACTGCCATGCGATAACTACATCCTTCAGGCGGCAAATAAAAATCTGTGATTTCCGAAAATTGCTTCTGCAAGAGCGGAATAAAAACTTCATTTAAAGCCACACCCAGTATGGCGGGCTCATCCGGCGGTTTGCCTGTGTAAGTGGAGTGATAAATCGGATCACGTCGCATCGTTATGCGATCGACTGTAAACACTGGAAACCAATCTTGTTCATTGTAATAACCTGTGTGGTCACCAAATGGGCCTTCTAGCGCCATTTCATAACCCGTATCAGGACATGCTGGCGCACCTTCAGGCGCAACCGGTTTATGCGCTTGTGGATAGATATGCCCTTCCAGCACAATCTCAGCAGAAGCAGGAACACGTAACTCACTCCCAATTGCTTTCACCAACTCGGTACGACTACCTCTTAATAAACCTGCAAACTGGTATTCAGACAAGCTATCAGGTACTGGAGTGACTGCACCTAATATGGTGGCAGGATCAGCTCCTAATGCAACTGCTATGGGATAAGGTTGACCTGGATTAGTAATGCAATGTTCACGAAAATCTAAGGCACCGCCACGATGTGCCAACCAACGCATGATGAGCTTGTTGCGACCAGTGACTTGTTGGCGATAAATCCCAAGATTTTGACGCTTCTTGTGGGGACCTTTGGTAATCACCAATCCCCAAGTAATGAGTGGTGCAACATCACCTGGCCAGCAATGCTGAATTGGCAACTTAGCTAAATCTACATCTTGACCTTCCCACACAATCTCCTGACACGGCGCAGAGCGTAGCTCTTTAGGCGCCATATCCCATACTGACTTTATCAACGACCCCAATCCCAAAGCATCTTTCCATCCTTTGGGTGGCTCAGGCTCTTTCAACATGGACAACACATGACCTATCTTGCGCAACTCACTCACGTTATCAGCACCCATACCTAGCGCTACGCGCTGAGGTGTTCCAAATAAATTCCCCAACACAGGTATGGTGTGATCTTTAGGATGCGTTAACAGCAAAGCAGGACCTTCTGCTCGCAGAGTCCGATCGCACAACTCTGTCATCTCTAAATAAGGTGAAACTGGGTGAGCAACTTCTTTTAATTCGCCAAGTTGTTTTAATTTGGCAATAAAGTCCCGCAGATCGTTATATTTCATGTTTTTTCGCCTACTTCACTCTTCAAGGTTCCACCTCAAGAAAAGGTGTCAAGCATCTGATTTTACTAATGAATGCCACTTAGAAATAAAATTTCTATATTTTTGGGTTATAGAAATCAAGATTTCCATTATTGACTACGTATATACCCACACCTACAATCCGCTCAAATTTTTGTAGACGGATCGATCACAGATCGAACTGTGCAGTGTAGGAGACACTGTATTTTCATCTAAACCGATGTTGAATTTAGCGTTTGGTTTAGATCACGTAATCAAGATTGCTCAGACTGAATTATTTATATACATAATTTAAGTCCAAGAGCAGCACCGACGTTTATTTGTATGAGTATTTGCAGATAAATGATGTTTTTTGTTTCGCGGTGAATTCAAGCATTTCAATACGCTTGCAATTGGCCTCATCTCAGAGCTTCTGATTAAACAAGGTTGGCAACTCGCTACGCAACAACTATAGATTGGGTGTAGCGGGGTTATAAAGCCAGACAGGTTTTATCAGACGTTTTGAGGGCCGCGATGATTCAGGAGCACTCATGAAGAATCGATTTATATTAGCAGCGCTAAGCTATACACAATTGTTATCAAACCATACAGCGACTGCTCGCAATGCGCTGAGTAAGCGCTTAGCTATTCTTAGTTTTAATTTTAAAGTTAGTGCACCTCGCCTATTCACACTCATAGTGTTAACAGGTATCGCAGGGATTATTCTCACTACATTCAAACCGCAATTGAGTGAGGAATTTACGCAACTCTCAGCTAACACAAATAACTTAGAACTAGAAACCGAAGCGCAATCGCAAGCTTTTGCTGAAACATTAGCTTTAAATGAAAGTTCATCAGAACCGAATGCCGTCATTAGTCCTGCAAGCTATGAACAAATCATGGAAGCAGGCGAACAACGTAGAGTCACTAAATGGTTGGCGCGTCGTTACAAAATTGCAGGCAGTGCTAGCAAAATGTTGGTTGATGCTGCCTATTCCAGCGCAAAAGAAGTCAGCATAGATCCTCTCTTAATTCTGGCCGTTATGGCGATTGAATCACGCATGAATCCTTTTGCTGAAAGCCATGTAGGCGCACAAGGTTTAATGCAAGTGATGTCTAGAGTACATAGCGAAAAATTTGCACATAAAGATGGCAGTAAATCTGCATTGAATCCTGTTGCTAACATACGCGCAGGTGCTCTCATACTGAAAGACTATTTACGTCGCGGTGGTTCAGTTGAAGCTGCTCTTAAACTCTATGTTGGCGCGGGAAATAAACGTACAGATAATGGCTATGGTGCACGTGTAATCGCAGAGTATCAACGACTGCAATATGTATCGCAAGGTAAGACAGCACCTGCTATCACTCAACCGCTTGCATCACCTGTAGTGAATCCTAATCGATCAACCTTGCAAGAAGCAGAAGCACGTTCTGTTCAAGACAATAAGATTTAATTCATCTTTCATACGGCGCAATGCATTGCACCGTACTTTCACTGTTCACTTGGTTGGGCGTTACGGATGCAAATAGGCTCGCAGCCGTTTTACCGCTTCTTCTAATTGCGACATGGAAGTGGAATAGGAAACGCGGATGTAGTTTTTTGCTGTGTGTGGACCAAAATCTAAACCTGGCACCATAACCACACCCGTTTTATTCAATATATCTTTAGTAAATATATCTGCATCATTCGAGAATGCACTGCAATCTGCATAAACATAAAAAGCACCATCCGGTGTCACAGGAATATTGAATCCTAAATCACGTAAAGCGGGTACGATGTAATCACGTCGGCGATGAAACTCTGCTTTGCGTGATTCAAATATAGCCAGTGACTCTGGTGTAAAACAAGCTAATGCAGCATGTTGCGCAATGCTAGAGGCGCAAATAAACATGTTCTGCGCCAGCTTTTCAATTGCAGGTAGTAAGTTAGGCGGTACAACTAACCAACCTAAACGCCATCCTGTCATGTTGAAATATTTTGAGAAGCTGTTAATCACAATCACATCTTCACTCAATGCAAGTGCACTATAAGGTGCTGCATCATAGGTAAGTCCCTGATAAATTTCATCGACTAAAGTAAAGCCTTGTCGCTCACGCACTAAGTCCACAATCTGCGCGAGCTCTTTGGTTTCTATGGTTGTGCCAGTAGGATTGGAAGGTGATGCAAGCAACACTCCGCGCGTGTTAGCACCCCAATGTTGTTTTACTAAAGCTGCAGATAATTGAAAACGTTCTGCAGGTCCACTGGGGATTAATTGTGGAATGCCTTCGAATGCAGAAACAAAATGACGATTACAGGGGTAACAAGGATCGGGCATTAACACTTCACTGCCGGCCTCAACTAAAGCGGCACAAGCTAATAACAATGCACCTGAAGCACCTGCTGTAATGATGATGCGCGAAGCTGCAACAGTGATGCCATAAGCAGTTTGATAGTGCTGAGAAATTGCCTCACGTAGTTCAGGCAAACCCGTTGCATGGGTATAGCGTGTTTTACCGGCAGCAATCGCTGCGCTTGCTGCATCACTAACGGGTTGCGCAACGGAGAAATCTGGTTCACCTATGCCCATGTGAATAATGGAGCGACCCTGCAGTTCCAACGCCGCTGCCATTTTAATTAACTCCATCACATGGAAAGGTTCAATTTTTTCCAGACGTGATGCAAGTGAAAAATGAGCTGACATAGCGTGTATCAATAATTGAACTAGCTACGTGCAGCAATTTCTTCAGCACGCAATATAGCTGCTAGCTTATCGAGTACACCATTCACATATTTATGACCATCGATGCCACCAAATGATTTAGTGAGCTCTACTGCTTCGTTAATCACAACGCGATAAGGAATTTCTATATGGTGCGCGAGTTCGAAGGTACCAATCAATATGGCAGCATGTTCAATCGGCGATAGTTCTTCAATACTACGATCAATGAAGGGAGCAATACTAGAGCGCAAGGACTCTACATTTTTAATCACACCATGTAAAAGAATATCGAAATGCTCTGCATCTGCTTTTTCAAATCCATGCGCATTGCGTATATGCGCATCAATGACACCCGTATCTTCTTGGTTCAATAACCATTGATAAATACCTTGCAAAGCAAATTCACGCGCTCTATGGCGTGGAGGCCGATTCTTATTCGGATTGGCATGCTGTGATTTTTGATTCATACGGTGTATGCCTTAATCGTCTTCTGAGGGCTCAGCTAATTCTTCCATTGCAGCGATGAGATTTGCCATCTCCACCGCAGCACGTGCTGCATCAGTACCTTTTTCTTGCATACGTACTTCTGCCTGCTCATCTGTTTCTGTAGTCAAGATTGCATTTGCAATCGGAATACCAAAATCTAAGCCTATGCGTGTAATGCCAGCACCAGATTCATTCGACACTAATTCAAAGTGATAGGTCTCACCACGAATCACTGCGCCTAAAGCAATTAGGGCATCAAATTGTTCTGTCTCTGCCATTTTTTGCAAAGCCAGTGGAACTTCTAATGCACCTGGCACCGTCACATGCAAGATGTCTTCATTCACCACACCTAAATTATCTAATTCACTCAAACATGCAGCGAGTAACCCATGACCAATATCTTCATTGAATCGTGCTTGCACAATACCAATGCGCAAACCTGCACCTTGAAAATCTGGCTTATAGCTACCTACGCTCATGATGACTCCTTCAATTATTCGGACTGCTTTGATATCCCACTACTTCTAAATCAAAACCAATCATAGAGGGCATTTTTCTTGGATTAGACAATAACTTCATTTTCTTTACACCCAGATCACGCAAAATTTGTGCACCAATTCCATAGGTACGTAAATCCATACGTGCACCACGTACTGCAGTTTGTTTTTCTGGTTGCGGTGATGTGAGTGCATCAAATTGCGTAAAAAACTGATCGGCAGATTCTTCGCAATTCAATAACACTAAAACACCACGCTCGGATTTTTGTATCGCATTCATCGCTGCAGCCATACTCCATGAATGCGTGGTAGCTTCGGTTTCAAGTAGATCAAGCACGGATACAGGTTGATGGACTCTTACCAACGCTTCTTTATCACTAGCTATCTCACCATGCACTAAAGCTAAGTGTGCACCTCGGCTAGGCTTGTCGCGAAAAGCAATCGCACGGAAATTGCCGTGAGGTGTTTGCATCATGCGTTCTGCTACGCGTTCTACAATACTTTCGTTTTGACTACGGTAATGAATCAAATCCGCAATCGTGCCAATTTTGAGTTGATGTTCGCGCCCAAATTCCATTAAATCAGGCAAGCGTGCCATGGTGCCATCATCTTTTAGAATTTCACAGATGACAGCCGCAGGCGTTAAACCCGCTAGTTCAGTTAAATCACAACCTGCTTCTGTATGACCTGCACGCATCAACACGCCACCACGTTGCGCTCTTAATGGAAAGATATGACCGGGCTGTACGATGTCATTTGGCTTTGCATGCCGCGCAACCGCAACTTCAATGGTACGTGAACGATCTGCTGCGGAGATACCAGTAGTGACACCCTCTGCCGCTTCTATCGATACCGTAAAGTTAGTGCCATAGGAAGTACCGTTACGGGTCGTCATCATGGATAGATTTAATTGCTCACAACGCTGTTCCGTCAACGTTAAGCAAATCAATCCACGACCGTATCTAGCCATAAAGTTAATGGCTTCGGGCGTAACAAAGTCGGCGGCTAAAACGAGATCGCCTTCATTTTCACGGTCTTCCTCATCAACGAGAATGACCATGCGGCCGGCACGTAGCTCGGCAATAATTTCTTTTGTGCTTGAGAGTGACATGAGCTAATCCAGAATGGACGCACATTTTATAGGATTTCGGCCAACTAGCCTTAGCCTATTATTTAGTGATGAAGCGTGCTAATTTGGCATCGATGGCTGTAAGCTTGACACCGAGAGCATGCGCTCAACATAGCGCGCAATCAAATCAATCTCTAAATTCACCTGAGAACCGCTTTTCAAGTGTTTTAAAGTAGTAGCAGCAATCGTATGCGGAATGAGATTAATCGACACTGCACAACCTGTTGCGCTATCACTGACACGGTTAACGGTCAGAGACACACCATTAACCACTATCGACCCTTTGTAAGCAAGATATTTAGCGAGCGATGCTGGCGCTTCGATTACTAATTCCCAAGATTCGCCTATAGGCTCAAAGCGCATGACAGTGCCCAAGCCATCTACATGCCCTGAAACTAAATGCCCACCTAAGCGATCTGCTAAGGTCAGTGCTTTTTCAAGATTGACTTCACCGACTGTATCCAAGCCTACTGTGCAATTCAAGCTTTCACGTGATACATCAACAGTGAATGCATTACCTGTTTTTTGTGTCACCGTCATACATGCGCCATTAATAGCGATAGAGTCGCCAATTGCGACATCTTCAAGTGCTAGTGCACCGGCTGCAATATGTAAACGCACACCGGCATGGGCATCATGCTCATCCAATGCGGTGATAGTAGTAATACGACCTACTGCTGCTACGATTCCTGTAAACATATTTTTATTTTCCAGAGCTAGAAGACATCGCTAATGAAATATCACGTGCACGTAAACGTAAATCCTGACCTATGTGTTTAACCTCATGAAAGCTAAATTGCAAGCGATCTGCTAAATCAATTAGCGTCGGTAAATTCGCCATTCCCATCGCCTGCCCTAATAATGAAGGCGCTAAATAAATCAGAAGTTCATCAACACAGCCGCTCTTGAGCAATGAGCCATTGAGTTTAAATCCTGCTTCTATATGCAGCTCATTAATTTCACGTCGTCCTAATTCATGCATCAGTTCAGCTAAATCAACTTTGCCATGTGTATCTGGAAGCAAAATGACTTCATTACCAGCATCTTGCAAACGCGCTATTTGTTCGCGCTTGGCGCTTACTGCAAAAATCCAAGTGCCACCACCATGCAAAATTTTCGCATCCGGATTAATTTGTAATTTACTATCAATCACAATACGCTTAGGCTGTCGCGTGGTAGCAATCGCGCGTACATTCATTTGTGGATCATCTTGATCCACCGTACCGATGCCAGTCAGAATGGCACAAGACTGTGCTCGCCACACATGACCATCTTCACGTGCTGGTTCAGAGGTTATCCATTGACTGCTGCCATTTAAGAGCGCGGTACCACCATCCAAACTGGAGGCTATCTTCATTCTTACCCAAGGACGACCGCGCTCCATGCGTGAAAAGAAACCAATATTCATTTCACGCGCTTCTGCTTCCAACACACCCGTCACAACTTCGATGCCAGCTTGCTGCAAGCGTGCCACACCGCTACCAGCAACGAGAGGATTTGAATCTAGGGTAGCAATCACCACGCGTTTAATTCCAGCAGCAATCAATGCATCCGCACAAGGCGGAGTGCGTCCCTGATGACTACAAGGCTCTAACGTGACAAATGCAGTTGCACCGCGCACTTGCTTACCTGCTGCAGCTGCATTACGCAATGCATCCGCTTCAGCATGTGCATCACCAGGTGCATGGGTATGACCTTCAGCCAGAATTTCGCCATTCTGCACAATCACACAACCTACGCGTGGATTAGGTGTAGCGATGAATAGACTTTTTGCAGCCTGCTTCAAAGCACGGCGCATACCTTCAGTATCGTTAGTAATGTTCACAGAAAATTTAGCGTAAAGACTAGCCCAGCAATTAGGCAAAAAGAAAAACAGTGAACGCTATTCTAACAAGTTGAGGGAGTTTTATCCGGATCACAGATTCTGACGCGCCCCAGAAAGGCCATAATCAGTTTACGTTTTTTCTGACCCACAGTCAGAAGTAGTGATCCTATCTGCGGTAAATCACTACTTGAATTACTGCGTGGACGCCCACTAGGATCAAAAGCTAAATAAGGCGCAGCGTTATCACGTAATTGGGTTTTAATTATTAAGCGATCTGGTAGGCTTGCGCTTTGCTGCACAATAACTTCTCCTGCATCCGCTACATGATTTGCATTGCTATCGATTATTACTACCCATCCATCTGAAAAATCTTTGGCTCGTAATGGAATCAAGTCCACACGCACTCCACGTTTCATTGCCTCAGAACGCGTCAGCCCTATAGCAGAATAAAGTTGATTAGCAGCTGTCACTACTCGTACTGTGTCAATAAAGTCTTGCATGGATGGTCTTGCTAAAGAAATCAAAATGGCACTAATGCTTAATAATGTCATAAGCTCCATCAATGAAAATCCGTTAAGAAATACTGAAGGAGATTTCATGAGCATCAGCTAACTCAGATTAATTTATTCAATAACTGCATGATCAAGCTACCAATCAGCTGGCAGCTGATCTAACAATCGCCAATTCAATCTACGCAGTGAAAAATTTTCGCATGCATGATCTTGCTCACAACCGACTTTAGAAAAATCAGATTCCAGCATCACTTGCGTAGTTGAGTTTGCTCCATAAGCAAGTATCGTTACGCGATAAAGAAGTTTGGTCGTGGACTGTGGCGCACTAGCTTCCTCCGTTACAGTACTTTTTATATGCGGTAATTCAAATTGCTGTATGCGATACCAAGGTAATTGCTTGGGTTGTAAACGACCACCTAACTGCAAGCGATTCCCCGTTAAGCTGCCATATAAAATATTTTTGGTAGATAAAACATCGACTAAGCCTTTGCTGATCACGACTCTCGCATCAGCTAAGGCAGATTGCGCCGCCTGAAGTGCAATGTTCTTTTCTTGAGTATGCGAGCTTAAGAGCGCAGATTCAGTGAGCATCAGTCCGGATGACATCATTAATATAGAGGCTGCAAATAAAATTTGCACACAACTCAATAGCGCCATACCGCGCATCGCACCATATTGAAACTGATGGATGAAACGTGGCTTAGCCATCACTAATCAAACGCAGTTAAGGGTTGATTCAGATAAATCACGGATCTCACAACACGACGTAATCTTGACTGCAATTCAGAAGGGAAATTTTTTAAAGATAAATGCGTACCGTGATCTCGCTGCGCAAAATGATCTGCATAGTCTTTACCAAATAAATCAATAAATTCTAACGTGCTTGTTTGACTAGATTTATTTGCTGCTCGCAAAAGCAAGGATATATGTACTGATACCACTCTAGACCACCATGCAGAATGGGGGTGGTTAACTACCTCATTATTTTTATCGTGCTCATCAATTGCTGTTGCGTTAAGTGTGATATTACAAAATCCGTCGCCATCAGTATCAACGCCATATAACACCTGAAAACTCTCTACACCCGCAATCAACGCTTGTGATTGCCATTGCTGTGAACCTCTATATTTACAACGCAATTCAGATTCACCAAGCGTATTCTTTGCTACATAAAAAATACTCCAACCTAAATCATCGGAAGCAGATGTGGCACGTCTGATTGCAAAACCCGCGCAATTAATCATACCCAAATCATGCTTATTTGCAGAACCAGAAAAATGTATCGCTAACACATCGCTACCATTGATAGCGTTTAACTCTAATTCTTCTAATGCTGCCGATATAGATTTCATGGTTCTATCATCTGCGCCATGAATAAAATCACCTTCAGCAATCGCATCATAGCCAGCAATAGGAATGACATAATCACGATACCCCGCTTGCTTAACTGCACGCGCTATGGTGTCGAGTGCATAATTTGCATGCTCCTCCATGACTGCATTTTCTTGCAACCAAGCGTAGCTCGCATTGGTATGCTGCATCACTGCGATCGCAGCTAATACTGCCGCTATACCTAAAGTTGATGCGATTAAATATTCTGCTAAAACAGTACCGTCTGTCGTTGCATAAGGCTTACGCCTTTTCATAATGAAATTGGCCCTACCGCTAACACCACCGAGGGAGTAAAACTTTGATGGTTAGCTATTAGTGGCCAACCAATTTTTATGACCGTAGGTGACTGATCATCACCACCACATTCCCAACGCCATGTATGACTATCGCTTTGCCAGACTTGATCATCACGACAAACCTCAACACGTGCTCCTGGCACTTGAATTCGCAAACGATGCTGCCAATTCGTGAAATCAAACTGTAGTTGTTGCGTTAGATTGCACTCGGCATAAAAACAAGTGATTTGACTGTTGGCTTGATTAGTTTGTAAAGTAGCGCGCAGTAAGGCAGGGACATTTTTTTCATTCTCAGCGCTATTTCTAGAAAACTCCTCAACCAAACCCAACCATGTTGCGAGTTCAGCGGCATGACGCATCGCGATATTTTTATACTGATAGTTTAGCGCTGCCTGCCTACTCCTAAATTGTGCATTCAAGCTAATCATCATCGCGATAGAGACCAAACTCATCGCAATTAAAATTTCCATCAACGTAAAGCCATCATTTGTTTGCTTATGCATCACCACTCCCTTGCATTTCTGGCGAGTTCAGCTTTACAGCTGCACTTGACCTAGCTAAGAGTGTGCATACAAACAAAAAACTCTACACACAAAGTTAAGAGTGGGTTAACAATTGATTTTGATTGCTTAGGGTTTTGAATATTAAAGCCGATTAAAATGCGTATTTAAGTCCGGCTTGTATAGTACGAGGCATACCAACTTGAATTCCTCTTGTTCGATCAACGATGTAGGTTTCATTAGCGAGGTTTTTTAGAGAGAGGAACATAGTCGTTTTATCAATCGTATAATTTAATACTGTATTTACTATTCCATACGCCGCCATCTCACCCGATTGTCCATCAGCGTTTGAAGCGGGTGTAACCGTGTTAGCAAAGTCAGTGAATTGTTTACCGACATATACATACTCTACGCGTCCATTCCAATTCGAAGGCGCTCTATAACCGAGCGTCAGAGTGAGCAGATACTCAGGTGTATATGGCAAACGCTTACCTACACCGGTACCAATGATCGTGCCGGCTCCACCAGGACGAACAAATGTCGATGACTGGTCGGCTGTCGGTAGGTAGGTTAGCGACATACGAGTGAATAAATTACCCGCCAACTGCTTGCTCATTCGATCCCATTGGCCTGCCGCTTCAAGTCCCTGCAAGAGGGCTTTGCCCTCGGAATAGTTGGTTGAGCCGCCCGCAATGCTACCCACTGCCACTAGGTTGCTGAAATTATTGCGGAAAAATGCGATATCGACACTCATATTTTCAACGACTTGAGTTCGTAAACCAATTTCGGTATTCACACTTTTTTCCGAATTCAAATCCACCATGACGCCCGATTGTGTAAAAGAGTCCTCCACACGAGGTGGGCTAAATCCTCGATGCACACCCCCATACAACGTGCTGCTATCACTCAACTGATAGGTTCCACCAATACCCGGGATAAACTCAGTGAAGGAACGCGTAAATGAGCCACTGTCCGCATCTGTAATGGAATTACCATCGGCGGCATAAAAGGTTCTTTTATTACGAATGTTTTCAACACGAATGACTGGTGTCAATGCTAGTCGCTCATTGAGCTCTGTACGGTTGGATACGTATGCTGACAAGGCTTCGGTTTGTCGACGCTGGTTTTCAGCCGTTTTCATGCCTTGTCCATTAATGTAATCATCATAAGTTTCAAAGTTTTGTTGCCGGCGGCGTTGATTTTCGAACTGGAACTTAATTCCAGTTTCCAATGCATTCTGCATACCCCATGCCTGATGGCGTTTAAAGAGACGCGAATCGACACCAAGTGTGGTGTACTGACGTAATCGTCCTTCGTATTTACAAAAATTTAGTTCATTACCACTTAACTGACGACCATTTGTTCTGTCGGTGCTGGTTAAACCATTTGTGCAAGTTAATCCTGTCGTTGTAGAAGCTTGCCTCCACCAATCACGATCAAAATATGCTCCATATACGCTGGTCAGCACCTTGTTGTCAGCATTCAGTTTCCATTCATGAGTAGCGGAGATACCAGTTCTATTTGCATCAAAAAAATCATTCTTGAATGGATTGTAGCGAGCACCTAATTTAGTAAATTCAGCTTCTGTCAATCCAGAATAAGTTAGCTGCGAGTATTCGCGAAAATGCGTTGCACGTAAAACCAGCTTGTGATCATCATTAAGCTGTCTGGCAAATTTAAAATTAAGATCATCTAATTTGCTATGCATATTTTCGCGTGCACCGTCTGATTCTTTGCGATAAATATCTGCAATTAAGCCATTTCCAGTCATCATTAAATGACTGTTCATGTAGCCTCTAGTTCCCATAGAAAATCCGGCGATGCCTCCAAATTCTTTTTGTGGCATGGGAGTGATGTAATTAATGACACCACCTGCAGTTTGCGGGCCGAAACGAATTACCTGACTACCTTTACTCACTTCTATAGAGTCATATCGATCAATAGGTGGATGGTAATAACTTGCGTTATCACCATAAGGCGCATACGAGAGTGGCAAACCATCTTCTAATAGCAACACTTTTGTTGATCGAGTCGGATTCATACCGCGAATTCCGATATTGGGACGTAAACCTACTCCTTCCTCCTCGCGTACATGAACACCTGGTACTTTGCGCAATGCCTCGTTGACATTAAATACTCTACTTTCCTCAATGACGTTTGACTCAATAACAAATGCAGATCCAGGTGTTTTTTTATAGTCAATATCTTTAGCAAATACTTCTACTTGCGGTAGTACTTGCACTTTACTTTCTTGAGCGTTTCCCACCGATAAATTTAGCGCTAAGCATGCCCACGTCAACACCGAGACAATACTTGGGCTTACAAAAATTTGATCTGATGAACAGACATTTGCGAAATTGGATTTTTGATTTTTCATTTTTTTATGTCTTGGTTAATTTCCAAATACAAATGATAATGATTCTCATTATAGTTTCTTATTGGAAAAACTCCAAGACTTCTATCAACAAACTATCAAATTCCATGAATTTTCATAAAGTCACAATAAATCAATAACTTAAGTTTGATGATTTACCTATTTTTACTTTTAATTATTTAATTTTCCATCTGTATAAATTTTTCTTCACAGAAAGCTTGTAGGGACATGCAAAGTTGGATACAATCTAAATGAGAATGATTATCATTTATTTTGTATGAAGCCCCTAGCTGAAAAACTTAACAAAAATACTAATTCATCAAATTTTTTGGCAAGAATCAAGCTGGGAGATTTGTTGAAAGATAAGCGTGAAATTGAAATTGACCATGAAGGCAAGATCTACCGCCTTCATTTAACGCGCGCCAACAAGCTGATATTGACAACTTAACTTATGAAAAATAAAGGGCTTTTTTAAGAGCCATTTAAATCTATCCACTATTTACTAGTAAAAACAAAACTTAGCTAGCCACTCTGCATCTCTAGAGAAGCCCGCAAAAACTTAGGCAAAGCCTACACACACTGCAGGAATATCTCGAGGATGCAAAATGAAACAGATAAACAAGCTAAAACCTTTGGGCGCATTAGTTACAGGATTGGCATTTTATGGTGATCCCTCTCTAGCTGCCGATAAAAATGAAAGCAAAGACGGTGGCACCCTACCAGCCGTCGAAGTGACCGCTAAAAAAGATCAAGCCTCTTATTCAACAACGAAAACGCGGGTGGGCAAAGTCGAACAAGATCCGCATGACATACCGCAAGCAATCACAACAGTCACCAGCAAACTCCTACAAGAACAGCAAGTCGGCTCCTTACAAGAAGCGATGCGTAACGTATCAGGTATCAGCTTTAATGCAGCTGAAGGTGGCCGTGCTGGTGACAATATGAATTTGCGCGGCTTCTATACCTTTGGTGATATGTATTTAGACGGCATACGCGATACTGCTCAATACAATCGCGAAACATTTAACTACGAGCAAATCGATGTACTACGTGGTGCCGGTGCGATGTTGTTTGGGCGTGGACAAGCAGGTGGTGTGATTAATCAAGTGTCTAAAACACCGCTCGAATACGATCAATACCGACTGACTGGCAGTGTAGGTTCTTATGGCTACCAACAACAAACTGCAGACTTAAATAAAAGCATAAATGAAGATACAGGCTTACGTGTCAACCTCATGAATCGCAGTGAAGGTAGTTGGCGTAGCAACCCTGCTTCTGGTACCGAACCTACTATTGGACGTAGCGGTGCAGCAATTAGTCTTGCACTCAATCAGTCTACTAACCATAAAATTTGGTTGAATCACTATTACCTGCGTACGCGCGATAATCCTGATTATGGTGTTTCGTTCAATACTGCAACTCGACTACCAGGCAACATCCTACCCGCAACGACTTTCTTTGGAACGAGTAAAACATTCGACAACAGCGATACCTCTATGAGTACCGCTGTGCATGAATGGAAGATAGATAAAGATACACAGCTACGCACACAACTCCGTTTTGCTGATTATGATCGTAGCTATTGGGCTAAGACCCCCAATCTATCTAATACACCAGATGCACTTGGTGGAGTAGGTGGTAATCAAACTCGTATGGCTTACTACAACACGACTACACTACAGTCAGATTTCAGTAAAAAATTTCAAGCTATGGGACTGCAGCACCAATTCCTAAGTGGGATTGAATATCTCAAAGAAGAAAGTTCACGTAAAACACTATTAAACAATACTGGAAGTTTAGTGACACCTGACTTTCGTCCATATCAAGGA
>JAIXOW010000022.1 GCA_027486615.1 Oxalobacteraceae bacterium
CATTTACCAAACTCATTCCTAAGGCCGGTCTCTTCAAGTAAGTACTTATTAGCAGTAAGGGCTTCTTAATTACACAGTGCGAGTCTTTTAGGTTTCGTGTATATTTCATTGTTGATCAAGAGTTACGTAAAAATTGATGATCATCAATCTTGACCTAAATGCGTTACTTTTATTTTTTTTAAATAAATGTCAAGTCCGAATCAAATATTTATTATTTCAATTCATTCATACATTCAGCGTTCAATTTTGGCTTGATAAAACGCACTCGAAGCTTGTTCGTACGCGACAATTTTATCCAGCACGATCAAGAGATCCCTTCGGTAATCACTTAAAAAATTAGGGTCTTTGGCTTTCTCAGTAAAGTCATGGACAGGAACAAAAGCGTCATCAAGATTGTTGTACAAACGAACGATGTCATTTTTGCACATTTTTAACTCCTCATTGTCGTACACGTTTGAGTGCTCCACAAAGTGCCTGTACATCCTTTCAGCGGTGCGCTTGTTTTTCAATACGATCCCAAAGGAATGCAAGTAGTCTTCCGTAAAACGGCTCACTACAAAAAGGTTTTAAAATATTTAATAACGATTTTATCTTTCAAATTGACTCTAGTCTTTCAAAATACTGGGTCACATGCTCGAATGCAATACTATTTATAAATTCTCTTTCAAATTAACAAGGGTTTAGATAAAAAGACTTTTTATATATTTTAAGGTCTTACTTTTTTAAGCGATATCCAAAGTTGTTCGTAAAGGACTGACTTCAAATCTTAAGACAAAACTATTACAAACGAGTTCCTTTCCTAAGGCCATACATATATGTAAACTAATTAGCTACTTTAAACCCGCGCTTGGTAATGAGTCCTCGTTGCAAACATTTTTAATAGCTACTGAAAATGCACAAAAGAAATGTAACGACTTTGGTTCTTCTCACTGTTTATTGTTGCAGTTTATTCATGAATTGAGCGTTTAATTTTGTTTTGAAAAAGAGTCAGCAATGCTACTTGATATTCAATCATTTTATCCATCAAAACCACCAAGTCCCTGTTGTAGAACTCCAGGAAGTTTGGCATTTTGCTTTTTCGGGTGAAGTCGTAAACATCAAGAAATTGTGCGTGCAGTGTCGAAAAGAACTGGACAATGTGTTCCTTTTTTGCTTTCAACTCCCCCTCATCGTCAAAAGCGTTCGATCGATCAATAAATTGTTGAAACATCCTGTCAGTAGTGTGTTTGTTATTCAAGACAACATCAAAGGAATAACAATAGTCTGCCACTGGACGACTCACTGAAATGAATTGTAAAATTAAATAAACAATCAATTTAACAAAAATAAATAAAACAAGTGGTTCTTACTTCTCTTTTTGTTGTTTGCCAACGTCCGACCGATTTTCAACTGAGGTTAAACTATGAGGCAAAACTATTAAAAACTGGTTTGCTTTCGGTGTGTTTTTCGCATACATGTTAAGAAATGTTATTAACGTGTTGGTCAATGTTTACAATTTCTTATACAATTTCATTATTAATCTTATATTTCAAAATTCGAAATCCGTTTTGTGTTTTACTTCAAGAAAATGATGACCAAGTAAAAGTTTCGTCTTCTTTACATTTTTGCCTACAAAGCAATTTCATACAAAAACGTATTCACGCATAATTATGAAATATAAGTGAAATGACTTATTAGTAATTAAACTCTTTTCTGAAACGACCGTTGGAGTCGTTATCTTTTTCATGCCGCGTTGGCGTTTTTCGCGCTGGGCTGACTAAGTCGGCCGCGAGAGATTTTAACGACAATCTTGAGGAGTATAAAATTACTACGTCAGAAAGAAATATCCTCAGTCTCTTTCCAACATTGCACAATGACTTTTGCTCAGTACTTTTGGTTGGGAGAATGTGTCGCGGACCTGACAGACTCCGTGCTCAGCCTTTTGGAATACCCTGCTCACATCAACGATCCGGGGCTGCGGGAAGCAGAAACACTCTTGGCAGAAATTTCACGGCGCATTGCTGACGGAGATCACAATTTGCAAGAGCTCTTGAGCTTGAGGGATCGGGCGAGTCACCTACAGGACGCCTTCTTAGAAGAAGCAAAGAAATATAATTCCGATTCCGATACCGACTACGAACTAGACAGCTCCGATAACGAGACTTCCTGCGCATCTTAAAATGTTCTCATAATTTAAGTTTACTCTTATGCCTTTATCAAAATGTAATACCATTTATTCTGAAAATATACACAAATGAAAAATGACGAATTTTGAAACATTGATTTGGCCTAAATAAAAATGCATTAGGCCTTCTAAAGAAAATAAAAGTAAATTTCAAAATATTAAAAAAGATGTAAAAAATGTAAAAAAGGTCTCAATGTTGCAGCTACTCATTTGCAAAGACGTCTTACATTTTCTTGATTGTTCAATGATAATGCACTTTCTTTATACCAAAAGCTCAATGGCATTGCCTAACGATCAATTTGTGGAATTTCATTCTTCGTTAGAGTTTCCATTAACACTTATCACTTTAGAACATGTCTTATAATTACAAGTAAATTATTTTAAAATCTCGGTACAG
>JAIXOW010000002.1 GCA_027486615.1 Oxalobacteraceae bacterium
CGGTCGCGGTGAATTATTTGGTGTGGGATTAGGTGCAAGCGTAGAAAAACTACAGTACTTACCTGAAGCGCATACCGATTTCTTACTCGCTGTGATTGGTGAAGAGTTGGGCCTAGCGGGTGTATTGATTGTGACGTTTTTATTTTATTGGATAGTTAGACGTGCATTTGACATCGGTAGACAAGCCATTGTGCTCGATAACACCTTTGCAGGATTGACTGCAAAAGGTATAGGCATTTGGATAGGTGCACAAACATTCATCAACATGGGCGTGAACTTAGGTTTGTTGCCAACCAAAGGTTTGACTTTACCTTTAATGAGTTATGGCGGTTCAGGCGTGCTGATTAATTGCATAGGTCTCGCAATCTTATTGCGTATTGATTATGAAAATCGATCGATGATGCGAGGCACACGAACATGAGTGCTCATATCAAACATCTGATGGTAATGGCAGCAGGTACGGGAGGTCATATCTTCCCTGGACTAGCTATCGCTGACACCATGCGTGCGCGTGGTTGGCAAGTGTCATGGTTAGGTACGACACGCGGTATGGAAGCAGACATAGTACCAAAGCATGGAATTATGTTTGATGCGATTGATTTTAGTGGTTTGCGTGGTAAGGGACTGAAACATAGTGCAATTGGACTGATAAAAATGTTCAAAGGATTGCTGAGTTGTCGCGCGATTATTCGACAACGTCAACCTGATGTGATCCTAGGTATGGGTGGTTATGTGACTGTACCTGGTGGATTAATGGCGAAATTATGTGGCGTGCCGCTCGCGATTGTGAATGCAGATGCTTCATTGCTGATGTCAAATAAAGTGCTGGTGCCATTTGCTAGAAAAATTTTATTTGGTTTAACAACTTCTAAGCAGTCGACTAATACAAATAAATTTATTGTTACTGGCAATCCAGTGCGTAAAGACATCCGTGAATTGACTCAGCCTGAACAACGCTATGGTTCACGTTCAGGAAAATTACACATCTTAATTATTGGCGGTAGTTTGGGTGCGCGCGTGTTAAATGAAACCGTACCAGCTGCTTTAGCATTAATGCCTGAAGCGCAGCGTCCTATGGTTGTGCATCAGTCAGGGAAGCAGCACATAGATGCATTAAAGAGTGCATATGTACGAGCAGGCGTAGAAGCAGAAGTGTTGCCATTTATTGATGATATGGCACATCAATATAGCCAAGCTGATTTAGTGATCTGTAGAGCAGGTGCAATCACCGTGTCAGAGTTGTGTGCTGCAGGTGTTGCGAGTGTACTAGTGCCCTTAGTTGTATCAACCACAGCCCATCAACGCGATAACGCGCAATGGATGGCGCAAGCACAAGCTGCTATCCATATGTCGCAAACTGAATTATCAGCGTCTTCATTGGCTTCACTTTTACAAAACATTACACGTGAGCAGTGTCAGAAAATGGCGATCGCTGCACATCATCAAGCACGACGTGATGCGAATGAAATGATTGCGAATGTATTAGAAGAGTTAATTGAAGTTAAAAATAGAAGATGAAGCATAAAGTTAAAAATAGTCATTTCGTAGGCCAAAGCGGCGCGGTCGCGCTGCGCTTATTTATTAAGTAAAAGCCGGAGTCAGTTGTAAGAAAAATTGATAAAGCAGATGAAGCATAAAGTAAAAAATATTCATTTCGTAGGCATCGGTGGGTCCGGCATGAGCGGCATCGCTGAGGTGTTGCTCAACCTCGGCTATACCGTATCGGGTTCTGATCTTGCGAATAATGCTGCGAGTCGTCGTTTAGCTGAGTTGGGTGCACATATTCATATTGGCCATTCGCCAGACTATGTACAAGGTGCGGATGCAATTGTGACGTCGACGGCAGTCAAGCCAGATAATCCTGAAGTGATTGCTGCGCGTGCGCGGCATATTCCGATTGTGCCGCGCGCAGTGATGTTGGCAGAGTTGATGCGTTTAAAGAGTGGTATTGCGATTGCTGGCACACATGGAAAAACCACTACGACCAGTTTGGTAGCAAGTGTCTTAGCACAAGGTGGTTTAGATCCTACTTTTGTTATTGGCGGTCGATTAAATAGTGCGGGTGCAAATGCAAAGCTAGGTGCTGGTGATTTTATTGTGGCTGAAGCAGATGAATCAGATGCTTCATTTCTGAACTTATCGCCCACGATAGAAGTCATTACCAATATCGATGCCGATCATATGGAAACTTATGAGCATAGTTTTGCAAAGCTTAAGCAAGCGTTTATCGAGTTCACACAAAGATTACCGTTTTATGGTGTTGCAATTTTATGTCTCGACGATGCAAATGTACGCGAGATCATGCCCTTCATTTCTAAGATGATTGTGACCTATGGTTTTCATGAAGAAGCGGATGTGCGTGCTGTGAATGCAAAAGCTGTGAATGGTCATATGGAATTCACGGTGATACAAAAAGATTATCCAGACTTGCATGTGCACCTTAATCAACCGGGTATGCACAATGTACAAAATGCTTGCGCTGCGATTGCGATAGCGCGCGAAGTCGGTGTGGAAGATTCTGATACACAAAAAGCTTTAAGAGAATTTACTGGTGTAGGTAGGCGATTCACGCGTTATGGCGAATTAGCTTTACCAGCGGCACAAGGACAGTTTGCATTGGTAGATGATTATGGACATCACCCTGTAGAAACAGCTGCCACGATTGCAGCCGCACGTGGTGCCTTTCCTGGTCGTCGTTTAGTGTTGGCATTTCAACCGCATCGTTATACACGTACGCGTGATTTATTTGAAGATTTTGTCAAAGTATTGTCGACTGTGGATGTGCTCTTATTAGCGGATGTGTATCCAGCAGGTGAGCAACCTATTCCTGCTGCAGATGGAAGATCGTTAGCGCATGCATTACGTGTGGTGGGTAAAACAGAATTAATTTTTGTAGAAAATATCACTGAGATGGCGGAGTCAGTTTTGCAAGCAGCACGTGCAGGTGATGTGGTGATGACGATGGGTGCGGGATCTATTGCTAATGTGCCGGCCCAATTGCAGGAAATGACAGCTAAGAATGTGTAATGAGTAAAAAATGATGAAACAAGAATTTGGAAAAGTCGGTGTGTTGTTTGGTGGTCGTTCGGCTGAGAGAGAAATCTCCATCATGTCCGGCACAGGTGTGCTATCGGCTTTACAAAGCCGCGGTATAGACGCGCATAAATTTGATCCTGCAGAACGTTCACTTGCTGACTTAGCGAGTGAAAAATTTGACCGTGTATTTATCGCTTTGCACGGACGCTATGGTGAAGACGGCACCTTGCAAGGCGCATTAGAGCAAATGGGCATTCCTTATACCGGCCCTGGTGTATTGGCTTCTTCTATCGCAATGGATAAAGCGATGACTAAGCGTGTTTGGTTATTCAATGGATTATCTACGCCGAAGTTTGAAATGCTTCATGCGCAATCAGATTGGCAGCATGTAGCGAATACCTTAGGTTTGCCTTTGATTGTGAAGCCTGCACATGAAGGTTCTACCTTAGGTTTAACGAAAGTTACGGATGCGGCACAACTACCTGGTGCCTATGCATTAGCTGCAAAGTTTGATTCTGCTGTGATGGCGGAAGAATTCATTAGTGGCATGGAGTTGACCTGTCCATTGTTAGGCGTGGGTGATGATGCAAGAGCATTACCTGTAGTACGAATTATTGCGCCCGATGCAAATTACGATTATCAAAATAAATATTTTACAAACGATACGCAATATCTTTGCCCAAGTAATTTACCGCCAGAGCAGGAAAAACAAATTCAAGAATTAGCATTAGCAAGTTATCGCACTCTGGGTTGTCGTGGATGGAGTCGCGCTGATGTGATGATACGCGCTACCGATAGCAAGCCATTTTTATTAGAGATTAATACTTCACCCGGTATGACAGGACATTCCTTAGTGCCGATGGCCGCATTGGCTGCTGGCATATCGTATGAAGATTTATGTATAGAGATTTTGCGAATGGCGCAATGTGATTTGCAGCCTTTACCGGATTGGAAAGTCAGTAAATAGGAAACAAGAGTTAAACGAAATCGCCAATTATGTTGAATGACATCAGACTCATGAATTCTCTCACTCGCGCTGTACTCGCGGTGTTGATGCTCGTGCTGCTGTTTGCTAGTTATCGTTGGCTTGCATTGCAAAATTATTTTGATTATCGCGTGATTACGGTAAGTGGAGCGCAGCAAGTAGCGCTACGTTATGTCGATGATGCAACTGTAAGAAGCGCTGCATTGCCCCGTTTGCGAGGTAATTTTTTTACGGGTGATTTACATGCTATGCGCGCTGCATTTGAAACAGTACCTTGGGTACATCATGCTTCTGTAAGACGTGAGTGGCCGAATAAATTACAAGTAACAGTTGAAGAGTATGTTGCCTTAGGTACGTGGGATGATGTTAATGGAAGACTGTTATCGGTTGATGGTGTGATTTTTTCTGCCAATCTCGATGAAGCAGAGCAGGAAGGTAAGTTACTTGAGTTGGCTGGGCCAGATGATAGTGCTGCAGAGGTTGCAGCACGTACTTTGGATTTGCAAGCAAGTTTATCGACCATCAATCTCAAATTGCGTGCTTTAACATTGTCCAAGCGTTATGCATGGACAGCGAAATTAGATAACGGCATTACTTTATATCTAGGGCGTGAATTGAATGTAGGAGATTTGAAAATGCGTATACAAAAGTTTGTGAGTGTCTATCCCTCACTGGCTGCGCGATTTCCTAATCGTATAGAAAGTATTGATATGCGTTATCCAAATGGATTGGCGCTACGTCAGCGGGGGCAAAGTGCGCCTGTAACCAGTTTAAAGAATGAAACATGATGATGAAAATCTTGGTGAGCTCTATTAACTTTAACGCTGTAGTTGAAAAGTCAAAAACACTATGACAAAAGACGCAAAAAATTTAATTGTAGGTCTTGATATCGGCACCTCAAAAATCGTGGCGGTAGTAGCCGAGGTATTACCAGACGGTCGCCATGAAGTGATTGGTTTAGGTCAGCATGAATCTAAAGGCCTGAAAAAAGGTGTGGTGGTAAATATCGAAGCCACAGTGGAATCCATACAGCGCGCACTTGAAGAAGCGGAGTTAATGGCGGACTGTCAAATACGTAATGTGTGGACAGGTATCGCTGGCGCACATATACGCAGCTTTAACTCTAGTGGCATGGTTGCGATAAAAGATAAAGAAGTAACCGCAGCGGATGTGAGTCGTGTGATTGAAACGGCTAGAGCAGTGAATATTCCTACTGATCAGCAATTGCTACATACCGTGCGTCAAGAATTTATCGTCGATAGCCAAGAAGGTGTTCGTGAACCGATTGGTATGAATGGCATACGTTTAGAAGTCAGAGTGCATATTGTTACAGGTGCTGTCTCAGCGGTACAAAATATTTTGAAATGTGTACGTCGTTGCGGTCTGGAAGTTGTTGATTTGATTTTGCAACCTATGGCATCAGCAGATGCCGTGTTAACGCTAGATGAAAAAGAACTCGGTGTTGTTTTAGTTGATATTGGTGGTGGTACCACTGATGTTGCTATTTTTACAGAAGGCGCAATTCGACACACAGCAGTTATTCCTATTGCAGGTGATCAAATCACGAATGACATTGCAATGGCCTTGCGTACTCCGACTGCAGAAGCAGAAGAAATCAAAGTACGTTATGGCGTTGCGAAACAAGTGTTGGCTGATCCAGGTGAGTCCTTTGATGTGCCAGGTCTAGGCGATCGTGCAGCACGCGCTTTATCACGCCAAGCATTGGCTGCTGTGATTGAGCCACGTGTAGAAGAGTTGTTTTCGTTAGTGCATCAAGTGGTACGTGAATCAGGATTTGAAGAAGTACTCTCGTCAGGCATCGTTCTCACAGGTGGTAGCGCGATGATGCCCGGCATGATGGAATTGGCAGAAGATATTTTTCTTAAGCCAGCACGTGTAGGTATACCTGATTACAACGGTCAGTTAGCAGATGTTGTAAAGAGTCCGCGTTATTCAACTGTATTAGGTTTGTTATTAGAAGCAAAGCAGCAGTATTTGCGTGGTCAAGTTGTACATCGTCAAGCAAGTTCGGCAGGTGCAGTTTTACAGCGCATGAAAGAGTGGTTTTTAGGTAATTTTTAAAAGGTTCAATTTTTTAAGTTTGAGTTTGTTTTAATCCGCAGTTGGTAGTTGCTAGCCGTCATGTCCAATGATGGTTATTGACTAAAAACTGCTTTACTAGGGGAGTCATCATGGAAATCACAATGCTAGAAAATACTAAAGGTACGGTGATCAAGGTAGTGGGTGTTGGTGGTGCTGGTGGTAACGCGGTACAGCACATGATTAACAAAGGTGTATCTGGTGTCGAATTTATCGTCGCCAATACCGACGCTCAAGCTTTATCTCTTTCTAAAGCACACAATGTTATTCAAATCGGTGAAACTGGTTTGGGTGCAGGTATGAAGCCTTCACTCGGTCGTCAGTTAGCTGAAGAAACACGTGGTCGTATTGAAGATGCAATTCGTGGTGCGCATATGGTCTTTATTGCGGCTGGTATGGGTGGTGGTACCGGAACCGGTGCAGCACCTATCGTTGCGCAAATCGCCAAAGAAATGGGTGCACTGACTGTGGCTGTTGTGTCTAAGCCATTTTCATACGAAGGTCAGAAATGCATGGATATCGCTAACGAAGGTTTAGAAGAATTAGGTCAGCATGTTGATTCACTGATCGTCATCTTGAATGAAAAGTTAGAAGATATTTATGAAGATGACAGCATGATGGAATGGTTGCAGCACGCAGATGATGTATTAAACAATGCGGTTGCGGGTATTGCTGAAATCATTAACGTACCAGGTCATATCAATGTTGACTTTAATGATGTGAAAACCATTATGGGTGAACAAGGTAAAGCCATGATGGGTACCGCAGTTGCATCTGGTGTCGATCGTGCACGTCTTGCAGCTGAACAAGCAGTCGCCTCACCTTTATTAGATGGCGTAGATTTATCAGGTGCTAGCGGTGTATTGGTGAATGTCACTGGTAGCAAAGGTTTGAAAGGTAAAGAAATTAAAGAGGTGATGGCAACGGTTCGTGCCTTTGCTGCACCTGACGCTTCCATCGCACAAGGTATTGCATATGACGAGAGCATGGGTGATGAAATCCGTGTCACTGTTGTTGCAACCGGTTTGGGTCGTTTGCGTCGTGCACCACAACTTGTTAGCAATACGGTCGCACGCAAAACTGGTACGTATGATGCGCCAGTGGATGCGGTATCAGGTGGACAAGTTGAATCCGCTGGCACACAAGCTTACGAGGCAATTCGCACGCCAGCAGTGTGGCGTCGTGAATCGGCTTCCGAGACTGTACGTGCCATGGAGAGAAATGGCACGGAAACCTATGACATTCCTGCTTTCTTGCGTCGTCAGGCAGACTGATCCTGCAAAAATAAGGTAGTCACGGCATACTTCGGTCTGAGCGCTGCATTCTTGGAATGCGGTGCCCAGACCGTTTGCCATTAAACAGTCAGCTTTCCACGGCAAAGCATCACTGTGCTCTGCTATCAAGGTATGACTTTCACACCACTGCATATTTAAGAAGGGATCATTCATGACTATCAAGATTGGCGATCATCTGCCAGAAGGCAAGTTAGCCGAATTCATTGAAACTGAAACTGCTGGCTGTACATTAGGACCGAACACATTCAATGTATCGGATCTCACAAAAGGTAAAACCATTGCGATCTTTGGTTTGCCAGGTGCTTTTACGCCGACTTGCTCAGCACAACATGTGCCAGGCTATATAAAACATGCAAAAGAATTGCATGCTAAAGGCGTGGATGAAATCTGGTGTATCTCTGTTAATGATGCATTCGTGATGGGTGCATGGGGTCGTGAGTTGCATGCAACAGGTGTAGTGCGCATGATGGGTGATGGCAATGCAGATTTTAGTAAAGCAGTAGGACTATCAGCTGATTTTTCAGCATATGGCATGGGTACACGTTCACAACGTTACTCTATGTTGGTCACAGATGGTGTAGTGAAGCAGTTACATGTAGAAGCTGCTGGTAAGTTTGAAGTCTCTAATGCAGAGACTATGTTGTCTCATCTGTAAAAAATATCGGAATCGCTTTGTTTTTTAAGCAAAGCGATATCCGATGAATTAAATATTTTATTTCTTCATTATGATTCGACAGTGCACAATTGCGCAGAGTATTAAAACCACGGGTGTAGGTTTGCATTGTGGAACGCGCGTGGAAATTCATTTGCGACCTGGTGCTGCTGATAGCGGTATCTTATTTCGTCGCGTCGATCTCAATCCCATAGTTGACATACCTGCTTCAGCTTTGTTGATAGGAGATACCCGTATGGCCTCCGTTCTGGAAAAGGATGGCGTGCGAGTGTCAACGGTTGAGCATTTGCTGTCCGCTTGTGCAGGGTTAGGTATAGATAACTTAATTGTTGAATTAAATGCAGAAGAAGTACCTATCATGGATGGCTCTGCTGCTTCATTTGTTTTTTTATTACAGCAAGCAGGGCGTGCTGAACAAACTTCTGCGAAAAAATTTATTAAAGTAAAGCTTGCAGTTGAAGTACGCGAAGGTACTGGTGCACAAGAAAAATGGGCTCGACTAGAACCTTTGCACGGTTTTAGACTGAAGTTTTTTATCGAATTTAATCATCCTGCAGTTGATGGTAGTGGTCAAACTGCAGAGGTGGATTTCAATCTGGAATCCTATATTCAAGAAATCGCTCGTGCACGTACATTCGGATTTATGCAAGATGTAGAAACACTACGAGGTATGGGATTGGCGCGTGGTGGTTCATTAGAAAATGCGATAGTGATGGATGAATTTCGTATTTTGAATGCAGGTGGACTGCGTTATCGCAATGAATTTGTGCGACATAAAATACTCGATGCAATGGGTGATTTATATTTAATTGGTCACCCTTTCCTTGCTAGTTATACAGCGCATAAATCTGGGCATGCCATGAATAACAAACTCTTGCGCGCTTTATTGCAAGAGCCAGATGCGTATGAAATTGTGACCTTCAATGATGTGGCCACTGCTCCCGATGCTTATGCACGACAGCTAGATGAAGAATGGGCGCATGCCTAATTAAGTCGTGCTTCGCTTTGCTTAAGGTTGCTAGATGCGATCTTAAACAAAAAAAACCTAATAGTTGTAAGAAATTAATGAAGGTTCGGAGTAAATGTTTAAACCTAGATAGAAAGCATTTAACCGATTGCAAGTTTTATATTCAGCCTTAGAGCGGCTTTATCATTTTCACTTAATACGCCAAGTTGTTTAATTACAAGTTTTTGTTCAAAGCTGGTAAATACAGGTTTGACTACAGATGGCTTGAGTAAATTGGCGTACTGCCAGTCTGCAAGTAAGGTGTCAGCAAATCCAAGAGGTGATTGAATTTGGCTAGTGATAGCCATAAGTACGACATCAGGTCGTGAATTTGCATATTCTTTGGTTGAAATAATTACTGCGGGACGTTGCTTAGAAGTTATTTGATTAGTAAACGGAAATGGCACAAGTACAACATCGCCAAAATTAAAGAGCATCGTAAGCCTCGTCATCTGAGTTATCCCAGATCTTAGTAAAAACCGGCTCAGAAATTTTTGCGGCAGAATTTGTCAATAAACGCTGCTGTTCTTTCAGTCTTAAAAATTCCACAAAATCATCTACTTCTGCCAAGCGCTCAGGCGATAAAGCGTGAATTTTTTCAATTAAAATTTTTGCGTTTGCAATCATAGAAAAGTCCTTGAAAAATTAACTACTGACTTGTTCGTACACTTATTTTATTTTGTATTACAGTTTTCGTGTTGAGTAACAAGTGTAGTCGATGGAATCTTATTTAGTTAGGTCATGCATAAATTAAATTCTATGTTTGGCAAAGTGCACACATTTAAAATTTAAGCGGATTCTCCGCGTCGCTTTAAAAGATTTTGAATAGCCTGTTTTAAAGCGAGGTTGGATGGATGGTTTTCCAGACTTTGATTCAGTTCACGAAATGAATGCAACGCACTAGTCGAGAGTTCGCGTCCTTCAATCACCGGAGCGGCGGGCGCGGGCGCATCAACTTGTATGCGCAATTTAATGCCTTGTAGTTGCCAGCCACGTTCAATCAGCGCTGATTGCAATTTAGGCAACGTCTGTTTGATGCGGGTGGCCAAGGCAGAGTTAGGAACGGCGATTTGGAGTTGACCATCATTCACATTGAGGACAGTGCAGTGGGTAAATTGTGCCGGCAAAATAGCCAGACAATCCACTTGCAGCTTAGCTAACTTGGTCGCAGTTGGAAGCAGCGCGGCCAAAGCTTGGTGCCCGCGCAAGAAAGAAACTGCGTCCTGACTGGTGGCGGCCTTGGTGGCAGGCTGAGCTGGTCGAAATGTGGATGAAAATGATGCCATCTGATAACCATACCACACCAGTTTTCATTCGCAAGCGTCGAGGGCTAAAGACGAGGCCTGCATGATAGAATCTCGCCTTTGGTCAATCTGCGCAGCAGTCTTTAGGGTCTGTGTTGTATGCGCAGTTTGCTCTAGCTTTTTTACCCCGTGGCTTAGCTCGCCGCCTTCTCATATTCAGCCTATCTAGCATGTCTTTTCTGACTCAAATTTTCGGTAGCCGTAATCAGCGCCTGCTCAAAAAACTGCAAAAAAATGTACGTGACATCAATGCCCTAGAACCGGCATTGGAAAAACTCTCTGATGAAGAGTTAAAAGCCAAGACGCCTGAATTTCAAGCGAGACTAGCTGCAGGCGCAACTACCGATGACATTTTGGTGGAAGCCTTTGCAGTCTGTCGTGAAGCCAGTAAGCGCGTTTTAAAAATGCGTCACTTTGATGTTCAGCTGATCGGTGGCATGGTGCTACATCAAGGCAAAATTGCAGAGATGGGTACGGGCGAAGGTAAGACACTGATGTCTACCTTACCTGCTTATTTAAATGCACTGACAAGTAAGGGCGTGCATATTGTCACTGTTAATGATTATCTGGCACAACGTGATGCAGAGTGGATGGGCAAGTTGTATGGTTGGCTGGGACTGACGACAGGTATTAACTTGTCGCAAGCCGATCATGCAGTGAAGCAGGCAGCCTATGCTTCAGACATTACTTACGGCACTAACAATGAATTTGGTTTTGATTATCTGCGCGATAACATGGTGTATGAAGCAGGTGATCGTGTACAACGCGGCCTTGCATTTGCCATCGTCGATGAAGTTGACTCGATTCTGATTGATGAAGCGCGCACACCGCTCATCATTTCAGGGCAAGCAGAAGACCATACTGAGTTGTATCGCAAAATGAATGCTTTGCCGCCTCTGCTGACTTTGCAGATAGGCGAAGAAACACCAGATGGCAAAGGCCATGTTGAAGTGCCTGGTGATTACACCAAAGATGAAAAAGCCAATAGTGTCTTGCTCACTGAAGCAGGACATGAAAAAGCTGAACAAATTCTTTCCAATATGGGTTTATTGGCGCCTGGTGCATCACTTTATGATGCAGCCAATATCGCACTGATTCATCATCTGTATGCGGCCTTGCGTGCCCATACCTTGTTTTTTAAAGATCAGCAGTATGTGGTGCAAAACGATGAAGTCATCATCGTGGATGAATTCACTGGTCGTCTCATGACAGGTCGTCGTTGGTCAGATGGTTTACATCAAGCAGTTGAAGCAAAAGAAGGCGTACGCATACAAAACGAAAATCAAACGCTAGCTTCGATTACCTTTCAAAATTATTTCCGTATGTACGGCAAGCTCTCCGGCATGACCGGTACTGCGGATACAGAAGCCTATGAATTCCAAGAAATTTATGGCTTAGAGACAGTGGTCGTGCCGCCGAATCGCATCAGTCAGCGTACCGATAAACAAGATCAAGTATTTAAAAATGCGCAAGGCAAAGTGAATGCTATCGTAAATGACATTCAAGATTGCTATGCACGTGGTCAGCCTGTTTTGGTAGGCACAACATCCATTGAAAGTTCAGAATTACTTTCATCGATTTTGCAACAAGCAAAATTGTCACACAATGTATTGAATGCAAAACAGCATGCGCGTGAAGCAGAAATTATTGCGCAAGCAGGTCGTCCTAAGATGATTACCATTGCGACTAACATGGCTGGTCGTGGTACTGACATTGTGTTGGGCGGTAATGTCGATAAGCAAATTCAATTAATTGAAGCAGATAGCGCCATCAGTGCCGCAGATAAAGCTAGTAAAGCCACTACACTCAGAAGCGAATGGCAATCCTTGCATGATGGAGTGGTAGCTGCAGGTGGTTTGCACATCATTGGTACTGAACGTCATGAGTCACGTCGTATTGATAATCAATTGCGTGGTCGTTCAGGTCGTCAAGGTGATCCAGGTTCATCACGTTTCTATCTTTCCTTAGATGATCCATTGTTGCGTATTTTTGCGGGTGATCGCGTGCGTGCAGTGATGGAACGTCTGAAAATGCCGGAAGATGAACCTATCGAAGCAGGGATTGTTTCGCGTTCTATAGAATCAGCACAACGTAAAGTAGAAGCACGTAACTTTGATATACGTAAGCAATTGCTTGAATATGATGATGTCGCGAATGATCAGCGTAAAGTCATTTATTCACAGCGTAATGAATTGCTTGAATCGACTGATATATCAGAGATGAGTATGTCATTACGCCATGCCGTCTTTACTGAGTTGTTCCAAAATCATGTGCCACCTGAGTCTATGGAAGAGCAATGGGACATACCAGGGTTGCAGCAAGCACTCAGCAGTGAATGGCAATTGCGGGTGCCATTAGTAGACATGATCAAGAATGAACCAGATCTAATCGATGAAGAATTATTGGAGCGTGTATTGCATGCTGCTGATCAGGTTTATGAAGATAAAGTGGCCGTAGTTGGTAAAGAATCTTTCGGTGGTTTTGAGCGTAATGTTGTCTTGCAGAGCATAGATACTCATTGGCGTGAGCATTTGGCAGCGTTAGATCATCTGCGTCAAGGTATACATTTGCGTGGCTATGCACAGAAAAATCCTAAACAAGAATATAAGCGTGAAGCTTTTGAATTGTTTGCGCAGATGTTAGATTTGATACGGCATGATGTGGTGAGTCTCATCATGACAGTACGTATACAGTCGCAAGAAGAAATCGCTGCAGCAGAGCAGCAGATGGTACAAGCACATGTAGAGAATGTGCATTACGAACATGCAGATTTCAACCCTGCTTTAGCGCCAGAAGAGTTGTTATCGCCAGCTACTTCAAATGAATCTATGGGTGGGCAAACGATAGTCAATGCAATGCCTAAGGTAGGTCGTAATGATCCTTGCCCATGCGGTAGTGGTAAGAAATTTAAACAATGTCACGGTAAGTTGGCTTAATAAGCATATACTCTGTGCGATTTTTTGTGCAGACAGCGTTATACGAGTAAATCAAACTGGCGATAACAATGATTTGTTATCGCCAGTTTTTAACTGTGCTGCTGAATAAAGTTCTAGTCGTCTTTTTTATTGTCCCTTCTCATACTTGAGAGTCCAAAATGTCAGTTAATTCGCCTCTTCCAATCGCAAGTAACTTAAAACCAGTCGCTGGGTTTGAAATGGGTTATGCACAAGCCGGTATAAAAAAACCGGGACGTAAAGATGTGCTCGTCATGCGTTTGGCAGAAGGTGCAACGGTAGCAGGAGTGTTCACCACAAATCGCTTTTGTGCCGCACCTGTGCAAGTCGCAAAAATGCATCTTGCAGGCACCAAGCCTATTCGTGCTTTGGTTATTAATACAGGTAATGCCAATGCAGGAACAGGTGAAGCTGGATTAGCTAATGCACAGGCGACATGTGATGCCTTAGCTAAGTTACTAGGTTGTGATGCGCAACAAATTTTGCCTTTTTCAACTGGCGTGATTTTAGAGCCACTACCAGTTGACAAATTAATTACTGGTTTACCTGCAGCTATCGCTAATTTGCAAACTGATAATTGGTTGTCTGCAGCAGAAGCCATCATGACCACAGACACACAACCTAAAGCAGCATCGCGCTCAGTGATAATTGCAGGTAAACGAGTCACATTAACAGGTATCTCTAAAGGTGCGGGCATGATTAAGCCTAACATGGCAACCATGTTGGGTTACATCGCCTGTGATGCGAAGGTGCCGCAACCGCTATTAGAAGAGTTGGTAAGGTATGCAGCGAATCAATCCTTTAATTGCATCACCATCGATGGTGATACATCAACCAATGATTCTTTCATCTTAACGGCAACAGGCGCAGGTGAATTGCACATTCATGATGCAGCTACAGCTGAATATGTAGCACTGCGCGATGTGATCACAGAATTAGCGCAAGAGCTTGCGCAAATGATAGTACGTGATGGTGAAGGCGCAACGAAGTTCATCACTATTAAAATCGAACAAGGGCAATCCGAAGAAGAATGTAAAAAAATTGCGTATGCAATTGGTCATTCACCTTTAGTCAAAACTGCTTTCTTTGCGTCTGATCCTAATCTAGGAAGAATTTTGGCGGCGATTGGTTATGCAGGTTTGCATGATCTGGATGTGTCTACGCTTAATCTTTATCTCGATGATGTATGGGTCGCAAAAAATGGTGGTCGCAACCCTGATTATCGTGAAGAGCAAGGTCAGCGCGTCATGCAGCAAAGTGAAATCACTGTGCGCGTGACACTAGCACGTGGTACTGCGCATGCAACTATATGGACATGTGATCTGTCGCATGACTATGTATCGATTAATGCAGATTACCGCTCTTAATTTTAGTCAGTCACCATGAAAGAACTCGAACAATTGTTAGTGCGTGCAGAAGCGCTGCTAGCGCGATTAGAGCCACTGTTGCCTGCGCAAGTGGCAGCGCCTGATTGGCAAGCATCAACCGCATTTCGTTGGCGTGTCAGTCGTGATGGTAGAGGACGTTTGCAAGGAGTGACGCATGCTTCGCATATTAGTCTGGCTGATCTACATCACGTCGATGTGCAAAAAGAACAGATAGATCAAAACACACGTCAATTCGTTGCAGGTAAACCTGCAAACAATGTGTTGTTAACTGGGGCGCGTGGCACAGGCAAATCATCTTTAATTAAAGCTTGTTTGAATCAATATGCCAATCAAGGTTTACGTTTGATCGAAGTCGAGAAAGAACATTTAGTTGATTTGCCTGACATCGTAGAATTAGTGGCGCAACGTCCAGAACGCTTCATTATCTTTTGTGATGATTTGTCATTCGAAGAAGGCGAGAGCGGATATAAAGCGTTGAAAGTCGCATTAGATGGCAGCATCGCTACTCAGTCCGATAATGTTTTGATTTACGCCACATCGAATCGTCGTCATTTGCTACCAGAGCGTATGTCAGATAACACCAGTTATGTGCACACAGAAGATGGTGACTTACATCCCGGTGAAACAGTAGAAGAAAAAATATCTTTATCTGAACGCTTTGGTTTATGGGTGTCTTTTTATCCTTTCCGTCAAGATGACTATCTAAGCATTGTGCATTACTGGTTAAAGCATTTTAGTGTGAGGTTAGATAAGTCAGATCAAGCAGAAATAGAAGCCGAAGCATTGCGTTGGGCTTTGCAGCGTGGATCACGTTCAGGTCGCGTAGCGTGGCAATTTGCACGCGACTATTCAGGCAAGCACGCAGTATGAATGTGAATCAGGCTTTGCCTATTGATGTGGCAGTGGGTATTTTATTGAAGGCTAATGGTGATGTGCTGCTTGCATGTCGACCTGAAGGTAAACCCTTTGCGGGTTATTGGGAATTCCCCGGTGGTAAAGTCGAACAAGATGAGTCAGTATTTGATGCACTCAAACGTGAGTTTGAAGAAGAAGTAGGTGTGCAGATTTTATCGGCTGATCCTTGGTGTGGTGTCGAGCATGTTTATCCGCATGCACATGTGCGCTTACATTTTTTTATTAGCCGTGCATGGAAGGGTGAGGCGCAAGCACGAGAAGGTCAAAAGCTTGCATGGCAAGGTAGTGTGGCTGTAGAACCGGTTCTACCTGCAACCATACCTTTACTTGAGTGGTTAGATAGAATTCGCTACGGTGAACCGTTGTGATGAATTGAATGCATCTGTCAGAGAGAGAAAGACAGTGACTAATTTAATTCAGGATCTTGATCTTCTACCGGCATTGCACCGGGGATGACATATTTTTCCTCTGCCCAAGCGCCTAAATCAATTTGCTTGCAGCGCTCTGAACAAAAGGGGCGAAATTTATTTTCTTCGCGCCAGACTACTTTCGCTTCGCAAGTCGGACAGTTAACAGTTGTCACCATAGGCTGCCGACTAACTTAGAAATTACACAGTGTCAGTTCAAACGGTACGTCACCTTCAAATGCTTTCGGTTTGAGGTCGCCGTCTTGTGACATAAAACGTATCCACAACACATACTTGTTTGCAGAGATCTCAGGAATAGCGCCGAGATTTTCATCAATTGCTAAACGCAATAATTGATACGTGCGTCCTTGTAGCATTTGTTGAAAATTACCTGCAGTTGCAACAGCATCAGAAGCACGACCGGATTCACGCAACAAACGCAAAATAATTGTGATCGCTGAGAACATAGGTTCAAGTGGACCAAACCAATTCATGATGTCAGTACGACGCTGATCAGCAGATAATTTTTGCCATGCAAAATAAGAAGGCAAATCAAACTCACAAGCACCGCCAGGAATAATAGTGCGACCACGTATACTCATCAACCATTCATTGTCACGAATATGTTGACCAGTTTTGCCTTGCATAGAAATAAGTGCATTCGCAGTTTTTTCTACGTCATTCAAAATCGCATTGAGTCGATCTGCTTCTACGTTGGGATTCGATTTAAAACTGGCCAGTGTTTGCTTTTGACGCTCAAGCTCTTGCAAGAGATCAGACTTTAAGTCCGCGCGTCCGCATACCTCGAGCATTTCGAAAATCGTAGTGAGTGCCACATGATGTTGGAGTGGATTGTTTTGCTGTACGAAGAAGCAAAATTTATCGTACAGGTCCTCCAGCCGCAACATGGTGCGAATACGCTCATTGAAAGGGTATTCGTAAACGGTCAAAGCGCCAGTCCTTAAGAATTGATTAGAAAGTAACCAGCGAGATTCTGAACTAAGTGTGCGGAAAATACAAACATCTATCCTCCTTTTGCGTTCATTTTTTCATCGACAGGGTGAGATATAAATTATGCAACTCTTCTACTTGTGATTCCAACACCCCTAAATCGCTCTCATTGGTGATGATGTCGTCTGCCATTGCCTGACGTGCTGCCCTGGTAGCCTGCGCCTGCATGATATCTGTGACTTGTTTTTCTGTCAGATGATTGCGCCGCATCACACGCTCACGCTGCAAATTTTCACTACAGTCCACCACCAGTATGCGGTTGACCCGATCTCGCCATTTGCCCGATTCCACCAGTAGCGGCACTACAAAAATCAGATAGGCACCACGTGCATCTTGCGCCGCTAGCCGAGTTTGCGCCGCAATCATGGGGTGCAGAATAGCTTCTAACGCCAATCTGGCTGTGGGATTGGTAAACACATGCTCACGCATTGTGCTGCGATTCAGCGAGCCATCCGCTGCGATGAAGGCTGCGCCAAATTCTGCACGTATGGCAGGCATGGCGGGCCCGTTTGCTGTGGTGAGCGCATGAGCGATTTGATCCGTATCGATCACGCTTGCACCACGCGCCTGAAATAAATCCGCTACCAAGGACTTGCCACACCCTATTCCGCCTGTCAGGCCGATAGAAAATAAACGAGAATCAAGAGAGGTGGATGGATGGGCTGCGCTCATACCGCCATGATGCCATCAAAGCGGGTAGCCCAGATAAAGCTCGATCAGAGGTTTGCCAGCTAATAGTGCGACTAATCCTGCTAACGCAAGAAAAGGACCGAATGGAATCGGATGTTCGCGTTGATGGCCGCGAAATAAAATCATAATCAAACCGATTGCAGCGCCAATGGCGGAAGAAAGCAACACGATAAGAGGCAGCATCATCCAACCTAGCCAAGCACCTAAAGCTGCGAGTAATTTGAAATCACCGTATCCGATACCTTCTTTACCGGTGATGAAGCGAAAGACCCAAAACACCATCCATAAAAAAAGATAACCCGCTGCAGCGCCTATGACAGCATCACTGAGGGGAACGAACACACCATTGAGGTTGATTAATAAACCTAACCACAGCAGAGGCAGAGTGAGATCATCGGGTAGAGTTTGCGTATCTATATCGATAAAAGTCATGGCAATCAGCATCCATACGAAGATAAGAGCGCTGAGTCCAGCCATTTCGCTACCCAACATCCACACCACCAACCCAGACAATAAGCCAGTCGCACCTTCGACTAAGGGATAACGGTAAGAGATAGTCGTGCTGCAGTTGCTACAACGGCGTTGTAATTTGAAATAACTAAAAATAGGAATAATTTCTTTGAAGCTAAGCGTATGTCCACAAGCAGGGCAGGCTGAGCGCGGAAGAATTAAGTTATATCTATCTGAATGCACTAGTGGTTGGTCTTGTTCTAAAGCCAAATAATTTTCGGATTCTCTTTGCATCATGATGGGAATGCGATGAATCACAACGTTGAGAAAACTACCCACGCATAAACCTATGATGAGCCATAGCAAAGCAGCTGACAAAGTGCCAGCTGGTGAGAATAAAAATGGCAGCAATGTGTTATTCATTAGACTACGGATCCCAACTGAAAAATAGGTAGATACATCGCAATCACTAAACCGCCTATCACCACACCTAAAATCACCATGATGACAGGTTCCATTAATGAAGAGAGTGACGCAACTGCATTATCAACTTCTTCCTCATGAAACTCAGCGACTTTCATTAACATTTGATCGAGTGCGCCGGACTCTTCGCCGATTGCTACCATTTGCGTCACCATGGTAGGGAATGCTTTTGTTGTTTGCATAGCGGATACTAGACTAGAACCACTACTCACTACAGCACTAATTTTACGGGTAGCTTCTATATAGACCGCATTACCAGAAGCGCCTCCGACAGAATCTAGGGATTCTACCAAAGGGACACCAGCCGCAAACATGGTTGATAAAGTACGCGTCCATCGTGCAATGATGGCTTTACGTATGACAGGTCCAAATAGAGGTAATTTTAATAACAATTTATCGCTGCTGATTTGCATTGCAGGAGAGCGCTTCCAAGCGCGAATAAATAGCAAGGAGCTGATAATTAGTACTGCTGCTACCCAATACCAGTAACGCACAAACATATCAGATAACCAAATCACTATTTGTGTAGGTAGTGGTAACTCTGCACCAAAGCTAGCAAATACATCCTTAAAGGCAGGAATCACCCAAATCATAATGACAGTAGTCACAATAACAGCCACACCTAAAATCGCGAGTGGATAAATCATCGCTGAACGAATTTTTCTTTTTACAGCTAAGGTTTTTTCTTTATAAAGCGCTAGCCTAGTTAAGATTTCCTCCAAAATACCGGCTTGCTCACCTGCTGCAATCAGATTGCAATAGAGCGCATCAAAATAATCAGGATGACGTTTAAAAGCTGAATGTAGACTGCTTCCGGTTTCAATGTCTGCACGAATTTCTTGTAAGAGTTTTGAGAAAGCTGGATTGGCATTACCTTGAGAAATAATGTCAAATGATTGTAAAAGTGGTACCCCTGCTTTCAACATAGTGGATAGCTGACGAGTAAAAAAACAAATATCTTTGTCTGATATTTTTCTACCGCGTGTAAATTTTTTCTTCTTGATTTGTACTGCTGAGATACCTTGTCGTCTTAAAGTAGCAGAGACACTACTAGGACTGAATGCACGTAACTCACCTTGTACTGCTTTACCATTTTTATCTTTCCCTTCCCAAGTGAAGAGCGTTTCAGTCTGCTTGGCATGGGTACGTGCGGTATTTGTAGCTGCCATCTGTGCTCCTGTTTTATTCTGATTGACTCTGGTTAAGAATGATTATTGATTGGTACAGCTGAGAATTTCTTCTAAACTAGTCAGACCTTGTTTCACTTTGACTAAGCCTGCTTGTCGTAAAGTTTTAATGCCATCGCGTTGTGCTTGTGCTCCAATTTCCATCGCAGTGCCATTCGTGAGAATGATTTTTTCCATCGCTGTTGTGATAGGCATGACTTGATAAATACCAACGCGTCCTTTATAGCCAGTTTGATTGCAGCGCTCACAACCAGTGGGATGATAAGCAGTCCAACTTCCATCACAATCAGCAGCTTCAAATCCAGCTTTGATGAATAATTCTTCAGAATGCGTACTAGCTTTCTTGCATGAGCAAAGACGTCGAGCGAGTCTTTGTGCAGTTATTAAATTAACTGCGGATGCAATGTTGAAGGGAGCAACGCCCATATTTAATAAGCGCGTTAAGGTGGCAGGCGCATCATTGGTGTGTAAAGTAGAAAACACCATATGACCAGTTTGTGCAGCTTTAATGGCAATGTCTGCAGTTTCTAAATCACGTATTTCACCCACCATGATGATGTCAGGATCTTGTCGCAAAAAAGCTTTAAGAGCGACTGGAAAAGTTAGTCCCGCACGCTCATTAATATTGACTTGATTCACACCGGGTAGATTAATTTCAGCTGGGTCTTCTGCAGTGGCGATGTTAATGCCAGGTTGATTCAAAATATTTAAGCAGGTGTAAAGCGAGACAGTTTTTCCTGATCCGGTAGGGCCAGTCACAAGTACCATGCCATAAGGTCTATGTATGGCTTCTAGTAGTAATGCTTTTTGTTCGGGTTCATAACCAAGTGCATCGATCCCTAGACTAGCTTGGCTGCCATCGAGAATACGCATCACGATTTTTTCACCAAACAAAGTCGGCAAGGTAGAAACACGAAAATCAATGCTACGTGAAGTGGAGATATTTAATTTCATGCGCCCGTCTTGCGGCACGCGTTTTTCCGAGATGTCTAAGCGTGAAATAACTTTAATACGCGAAGCAATTTTGTCTTTAATAGCTAAAGGAGGTTGTGCAATATCTCTTAATACGCCATCAACACGAAAACGAATACGATAAAATTTTTCAAATGGTTCAAAGTGCAAATCTGATGCACCCATGTTGATCGCATCAGTTAATATTTTTTGTAAAAAGCGAACGACAGGCGCATCATCAATTTCAGCATTACTTTCATTTTTTTCATTAATGATTTCTATATCATTGACTAGTTCAGTTTGATCAAGATCTTTGCCGATTAAATCATGTAAATTTTGTTCCGCACTTTGCCCTAATCGATTAATTAGCTCCATTAATTGCTTATGACAGACCACAATAGGTTCAACAGCCAGACCAGTTTGAAATTTAATTTGATCTAAAGCCTGAGTTTGTGTGGGATCTGCAATCGCAACAGTAAGTTTATTCTCGCGTTTCGATAACACGACGACTTGCTGATTATGCATAGTTCGACTGTCAATCAGCTTATCGGGCAAGGAAGATAAGTTAATCGCTGTAAGATCAATTAATGGACAAGAAAAAGTTTTAGAGCAAAATTGAGCAAGAGTGATTGAGGGAATGAGATTGTTTTTGAGTAACGCTTCAATGAAAGAAATTTTTTGCGAATGACTTTGGCGCTTAATAGAATCAAGCTGCTGCGCATCAAATAAATTAGCCTGCAACAGAGCTTGAGGTAGGCCAGAAAATGCATGATGAGGAGTAATGGATAGCGACATAGTTGCCTACCATACTGGAAATTATGCAATTTACTCCATATGCGCATGCTCTCGCATGCTAGTGCAAGGTAAGTGAGATGGGTGTTGAAGAGGCTTGACGTGAGCTTGCAACAATCAAGCTATTTATTGACGATAGAGCTTCACCATTTTTATAGCTTGATTTTGTACTTGCACGATTTCAATAACACAATCATTAATTTTTAAGCTGACACTCGCTTCTGGAATGTCTTGCAATATTTCTAGCAACAGACCATTTAATGTTTTTGGGCCATCAATTGGTAGATGTAAATGTAGGCGTTTGTTGACATCGCGTAGAGAGATGCTGCCTTCTAATAAACAAGTATTAGATTCATCCCAATCAAATTGATCAGCACGCGTGGCTCCTGGTGTGGACGTAGTGAATTCACCCACCATTTCTTCAATGATGTCATCTAAGGTAACTAATCCTTGCACTTCGCCATATTCATCCACAATGATAGCTAAGCGTTCTTGATTCTCTTGAAAATATTGTAGCTGCGTGAATAAATCTGTATCAGAGGGAATGAAATACGGTGTAGTGAGTAATTCACGAAAATCTTCAGCCGTGATTTCACTGTCTTGAGTGAGCAGCATCATCACTTTGCGCACATGCAAAATACCGGTGATTTGATTAATCTCACCTTCATGCGCCAGTAATTTATTGTGATAGCAGGTCGCTAGTTGATGTTTAATTTCTTCTATAGGTAATGAAAGATTCAAGGTTTCAATTTGTGCGCGCGGCGTCATCACATCTTCCACCGTCACAGTTTCTAAATCAAATAAATTCAATAAAATACTTTTGTGTTTATTAGGGATGAAATTACCACCTTCTAGCACCATGGAGCGTAATTCTTCCGGAGAGATACGTTGATCACGTGCGTCACTGCCTGTTTTAATACCCATGAGTTTTAATAAGGCACGTACAAATAAATTCACAAACCAAACGACAGGCGTAGACAATGCCATTAAAGGTTTAATGACATAAGCTGCCGGTAGAGCTATGCGTTCTGGGTAAGTTGCGCCCACCACCTTCGGTGTGATTTCAGCAAAAACGATGAGTAAGAACGCAACCACACCAGTTGCAATCGTGATGACAGATTCTTCATTCCCAAAAGCGGCGATAGCGAGCGCAGTTACCAATGCGGTTGTCATGGCATTGAGTAGTGTATTTGCAATCAGAATCAGAGACAGAACACGATCAGTATGATCAAGCAGCCAAAGAGTAATGATGGCAGCACGAGAACCGCGGCGTGCCATATGTTTGACACGATGACGATTTAACGCCATCAGTGCAGTTTCTGAAATAGAAAAAAATGCAGAAATTAAAATCAGTGCAACCAGTGCTGCGAGTTGCACCCACAAAGGCACGCTATTCATGGCTTACCGTTAGAGTCAGATAAAAATAAAAAGTGAGTATAACTGAGGCAGGGTTATGCTCATTGGAGGTTGTGGAATTAATAATGTTCATGGCCTTCATGCAAACTCCAGATAGCATGCGTATCGAGTAGCAGCCTTGAATAGGCTTCTAAAGCATCAAGCTGCGCTTGTTCTGCAAGATTCAGTGCTTCAATCGCATTGCGACGCGCTAATAAAGTTTCTGCTAATGAGGCTTCACCCAAAGCATAAGCACGCGAAGAAAGTTGTGCATTAGTTTCAGTTTGTTTGGAAATATTTGCCCTTGTTTGCCAGAATGCCTTTGCAGACAAAGCAGTGAGACTCACTTGACTAGCCATTGCTTCTACTTTGGCTCGCGTTTCTTGTGCACGTTCTTGTGCAACATCTGCGCGCGCTAAAGCGACCTCAGCTTGTCGACGACGATATTCACCGGGAATAGGCATGGACAAGGTTAATCCTAAATTTTTTTCACTGCCACCACGGTCTTGCAGCATTCGTACACCGATTGTGGGATCGGGTGTTTTTTCTAATAGAATTCGGTCAGCAATCAGTTTTTCATTTTGCGCTGTGCGTTCCGCTAATTCTAATTCATGATTATCAGTGAGAATTTTTTCACGCCACTCTTTTACGCTACCTAGTACTTGAGGTGGTTCAACTAAAGTAGTGGAGGCATACAGCACGATGCCGGGAAATCTTTTCTCAAGCTCAGCTGCTAATAACTCAGTACGACGGTAAGCTTGTAGTTGCGAGGCTTGTGCTTTAGCGAGCTCAGTTTCTGCCAACATAATTTCCATACGTGGAGCATCACCTGCATTCACACGTTTTACTGCAATACTTAATTCACGATTCAATATCTGCGCATATTCTTGTAAACGGCGAGACTGACGTTCTTCACGTAACCAGCTAAACCATAAAGCCATTAAGCTACGCGCAGCTTCATGCCAACTGTCAGCTAACGCAGCATCAGCAACTTCAATACTATTTTTTCCTATTGCGACATCTTTATCCGCCTTGCCTGAATAGCGCATGGCACGTTCTATCGCAATTTCATTTACAAAATAATGTGGACCTAGATTTTCTTTGCGTTGTTGTCCCGATGTACGTGCAACCCATTCATGCGGGCCTACGCGTAATCTTTCTGCATTAGCTTTCTCCGCAGTTAAATTAGCGCGACTAGCTCTTAATTGTGGCAAGTTTTCTAGAGTTTTATTGACTTGTAGCGCAGGAGGTAACCAGCTCGGATAAACCTCAGGTTGAGTTTCAGTTTGTGTTTGTGCTAGAGAGAAGGTCGATGTTAAGAGTAAACAACACAATAAGCTGAATTGAAAAATGATCTTCATTATTCAGCCTCCATACCGAAGCGCTGAAATAAGCTAGGTAATAACACTAAAGTTAATAAAGTTGAGCTAACTAAGCCACCGATTACCACGATAGCAAGTGGACGCTGTATCTCTGAACCTGGACCTGTTTGCAAGAGCAAGGGTAATAAACCAAAGGCTGCAATGCTCGCTGTCATCATCACTGGACGCAGTCTACGCTTTGCACCTTCTGTCACGACTTGTAATGCGGAGAGACCTTGCTCTTTTAAATAATTAAAGTGCGTGACCATGACTAAGCCATTTAAAACAGCAATACCCATGAGTGCAATGAAACCAACCGAAGCGGGTACAGATAAATATTCTTGTGTGATGAGTAAAGCAAATACACCACCTATCAGTGCAAAGGGAATATTTAATAACACTAGCAAGGCTTGTCTGACTGAATTAAAGGCCATGTATAGCAAAACAAAAATCAGCAATAAAGCAATAGGAACAACAATAGCTAAACGTTTTGTCGCACGTTGTTGATTTTCAAATTGACCACCCCATGTAATACGATAACCAGTCGGTAAAGCGAGTTGTTTCATTGCAGTCGCTTTTGCTTCATCCACAAAACCCACTAAATCACGATCACGCACATTGGCGCGTATTACCGCCATGCGAGATGAATTTTCTCTTTCGATTTTGACGGGGCCATCCATAGGTACTAAGCGCGCTAATTGCGCTAAAGGTAGCGCGCGACCATCTGCAATCGGCAGTCGTAAGGATTCAAATAAAGCTGGTGACATATGTAGTGCAGCACTGCCACGAACGAGTAAGGGTAGGCGACGTCCTTCTTCAACCACCACACCTAACGTGCGTCCTTCAATTAAAGCGCGTAAATCATTTTGAACGTCTTCTACACTTAAGCCAAAACGTCCTATGGCTTGTCGATCTAATTCCACTTGCATGTACTGCATGCCAGAATTTTTATTGGTAATCACATCTTCACTGCCAGGGATATTTTTGAGCAGTGTCACCATTTTTTGCGCAAGATCATTTAAGACTAGTAGATCAGGGCCATAGATTTTAACGGCGACATCACCAAGCACACCAGATAACATTTCCGAAGTGCGCATTTCTATGGGCTGTGTAAAGCTGACATTTAAACCTGGGAAGTCATTACCGATTTTTCGTATCTGATCGACCAGTTTTTGCTTATCAGGATCGCGCCATTCACTCTGAGGTTTTAACACCATAAAGGTGTCGGTTTCATTTAAACCCATAGGATCTAAGCCGATTTCATCTGATCCTACGCGCGCAATAACGCTTTTTACTTCGGGCACTTCTTGCAAAATTCTGCGTTGTAAAGCCATATCAATCTCATTTGATTTCTTGAGATTAATAGAGGGAAGTTTTTCTAATTGCATTAGCACATCGCCTTCATCCAACGTCGGCATGAAGGATTTTCCTATAAAAGGAAAAGCGATAACCGCGAGTAGCAAAGCAATGACTGCGCTGGTTAAGACTGCACGCTGATTACGCAAAGACCAGTCTAGTAATGTTAAATAAATTTTATCGAGATGGCGCACTAACCATGGAGGTTCATGTGTAACTTGTTTCAGAAAAAAAGAAGACAGAACGGGAATAACAGTCAAGGATAAAATCAAAGAAGAAACCAGCGCAAAGATGATGGTCAGTGCGACGGGAGTAAATAATTTACCCTCTAATCCTTGTAGACTGAGTAAAGGCAAGAACACGATAACGATGATAGCAATGCCTGCTGTCACAGGTGCGGCCACTTCAGAAGTGGCTTGTAAGATTAAGTTTGATAAAGATAATTCTTGATGCTTGTGCTCTGCAATGCGTGCTTCAATATTTTCAACTACCACTACAGCTGCATCTACCAGTAATCCGATAGCGATTGCTAATCCCCCTAGTGACATGAGATTCGCAGTCAAACCAAAGAACTGCATGAGAGCAAAAGTGCTTAAAGCGGAGAGGGGTAAGATGACTGCTACTACAAAAGCGGCACGTACATTTCCGAGAAAGAGAAATAATAAAATCAGCACTAAAATAATCGCTTCACCTAATGCTTTCGTTACAGTGCCGATTGCTCGTTCAACTAAATCACCGCGGTTATAGAAGGGCTGAATCACCACGCCTTTTGGTAGATCTAGATTGATTTCCTTAATTTTTTCACTTACTTGATCCACTAATTCACGAGCATTCGCTCCACGTAAGCTGAGTACTAAACCTTCAACTGCTTCATCTTTGCCATCCTTGGTGACACTGCCATAACGTGTGAGGCTGCCGATTTTCACTACGGCCACATCGCCCACGCGCACAGGTAAACCACCACGCATGCCGAGTGAAATGGCACGTACATCATCTAAGGTATGTATGCTGCCTTCTGTGCGAACTAACAGCGCTTCTTCATTTTCAGAGATGCGTCCAGCACCGTCATTGCGGTTATTCATCTCAAGCGCATGTTGTAATTCAGCGAGTGAAATTGAACGTCCAGCAAGTGCCGCCATATCGGGAATCACTTCAAAACTTTTTACCATGCCACCTAATGCGTTCACATCCGCCACACCTTTAATACTGCGTAACACGGGACGAATCGTCCAGTCGAGTAGCGTACGTTTTTCAGTAAGAGAAATATCACCTTCAATAGTGAACATAAAAACTTCACCGAGTGGGGTGGTAATTGGTGCAAGGCCACCCACAACACTGCTAGGCATGCTGGACAGAACACCAGACAAACGTTCATTGACTTGTTGACGTGCCCAATAAATATCCGTGCCCTCTTCAAAATCGAGCGTGATATCAGTAATCGCATATTTAGATTGAGAACGCACCACACGTTGATTTGGAATGCCTAGCATTTCCCGTTCAATAGGAGCCGTGACGCGCGTCTCAACTTCTTCGGGCGTCATGCCCGGTGCTTTCATAATAATTTTTACCTGTGTTGATGAGACATCAGGGAAAGCATCAATCGGTAAAATTTGAAAGGTAAGAAAACCACCCACAGCAATAGCCAGTGCTACTAGCAGAACTAGCAGACGTTGTGTAAGAGAGAGGGCAATCAGTCGATGTAGCATTACTTTGCTTCAGCGCCTGTCACGCCTAGGCCTAACCATAAGCCTTTCAAGCTCGCTAAGCCTTGTATAGCGATTGATTGTTTTGCATTTAAGGCACCTTGCACAATCACTTGATCAATTGCGCGACTCTCAACAGTCACAGGCACTGCTTGTACGCCATCTGCATTGCGTACAAAAACAAATTCATTCGAACCGTTTCTAACTAAGGCTGTTGAAGGAAGAGACCAACCTGAAACGGGTGGCGTTTTACTACTAATCGTCGCTTCGAGATACTGACCAGGTTTCAAACATTTATCTGCACCTGGCAGTGAAGCGCGCACCATCACTAATTGATTCGATGTGGAGAGTTGCGTTGCGATTGCAATCACCTTGCCACTTTGCGCACAGGCTTTGGTTTTAACGACATCACCCACAGCAATGTGTTCACCTTGTGCGCGGCTTGCTTGTAACTCTAACCACAGCTCACCTACACGCGCGACTTTGGCGAGAGGCGCGCCTGCTTCAACCCGTTGACCCGGTGTCACCATCCATTCCAGCACACTGCCACCTGCATTTGATCTGATATCAATCACAGGGGTTAAACCAGAAGGGCTATGTAAACGCGCGATAGCAGCTTCAGATAAGCCAGCAAGCTTTAACATTTGCGCACGCTCTTGAACTGCTACGCGCGCTTGTTGCAAGAGATTGCGGGTTTCTTGCGCTCGACCTGCAGAAATAATCCCGTCATTCAACAAGCTTTCATCACGCTCTGCTTTTTTCGTGATCATTTCGAGTTGCGTGAACTGCTGCACATACTCACGCTGCCATTGCAACAGCTCAGGACTATGAATACGTGCAATCGTTTGCCCTGCTTTTACGTTCTCTAGACTATTCACCAACAAAGCCTGCACCACACCTGCAGCCGGAGTACTTACCACCTCCATGCGATTGGGAGGCGTGACCGCACTGCCTGCTAAACGCAAACCCTCTGTCGCAGATTGAGCACTTTGCACCTCACTAAAGCGAACGCCAGCTTTGTCAATTTGCGCAGCGCTAATGCGAATTTGAATAGGCGCTTGTGACCAAGCAGCTTGAGACACACAAACCAACAGCCCTGCAAGGAGCTTGCAACTTACTTTTGCGTTCATTTTTTTGCGGAGGGTGGAGACAGACAGATTATAGACAGCCCTAGCTCATAAGCTGCGTGATTTCATACAAATAACTCAAGCTAATTTATCAATTTGAAAACTTTATGTTTAGCGCTTATGAATAATGTGATGAGCTGGTCATTAACCAAGTGGTTCTGGTCTAGAACTCGTATAGATTTTTCGTGTCCGTAACCCTAGGCGAATGAAGCATTTCTTGAATGACAATCCAGTCTTCCTCAGAAATCAATACAGCATTAGAGTGCTTGCTAGTGATAAGAATAGGTTTATGTGATTCAGCAACCTGATCGATTAAATGGTCAAGATTTGCCTTAGCTTTAATAGCTGTTAATGTCGTCATACAATTTCAGTAGAAGAGGTTTAACTAATTCAGGTGCAGTTGGCTTTATTGCGGACACATCGCCTCAGACATAATACGCTTACGCTCAGCTGGATCAGTAATTTCATGGATCTTCTCCATCAGCGACGCCATACGCTTGCCTTGTTCTTTCATAGTCGGAATTTCCGACATCTCTGGTCCTTTAGGTGATTGCGTGATGGGTGGTGGGTTATCTGGTTTTTTAATATCACTAGACTCAGCCCAACTAGCGCTAGACAGCAAGAGCAAAACACAACTGCAAACCAAAGTAGGAATTTTCATTACAGCCTCCTGACTTAATGGAGTGGGGGATTAATTGATTGTAGAGGATAAAACTCAGAACTAGGGATTTGTAATTTATTAATGAATAACACAGTCTAAGTCAGTGAGGTAGGTGCGCAGATGCGGTACCTGTTGTAGGTGCGATTAGCGTAGCGTAATCGTACGTTCGGAGTAGTAGTAGGTAGGGCGCAATGCATTGCGCCGCATGGGATACTTATCGTTCTGTAATACTTAAAACATACTCGACACAAAATAATCCAAATTTTTTCGTACGATTACGCTACGCTAATCGTACCTACTATAATCATTTTTTTGCATCCGACGCATCGAATATTTTCAATGCATGCATTCTTCAATTCGCTTATTCTCAATAAAACAATCAACATTAAAGGAATAACATGCCACTCGTCAGAATTGATCACGCACAAGGCCAACCCGAGGGATTCGGTCGTGCAGTTGGAGAAATTATCTATCGCGCCATGATAGAAGAAATTTCCGTACCTGCTGATGATAAATTTCAAATCATCACTACTCATCAAGCGAATGAAATCAACATTCCTAAAAGCTATTTAGGTATTGAATATACGCAAGGCATCGTATTCATACAAATCACTTTAAACGCAGGTCGTACAGTCGAGTTAAAGAAAAAATTCTATCAACGTATTGCTAATGATTTGCATACCGAGTTAAAAATGCGTAAAGAAGATGTGTTTATCAGTTTAGTTGAAGTGGCAAAAGAAAACTGGTCGTTTGGGAACGGCGAAATGCAGTATGAGCCGAAAGTCTGAAAGATTTATCTGATACTCACAACCTGCTGAGATGGCAGGTTTTTTTATATACGAAAAATTTCTAATAGTCATTTAGATTTAGATGATGATGTGTATGCTTTGAATGAGTAATAAAAAAGCCACTCCGAAGAGTGGCTTCAAATTACAATGTTTCTAAATCAAATCAGCTTTATGCTGATATGAGATTAGAAATTGTGCACAACGCCCAGAGCGGTGATCGTTGAAGTAACGCCAGCGACGCCGTTACCAACAGTGCCCATCGCAGTAGCTAAGCCGCCGTAAGCATCAGCAACACGACCGCCCTTGTTGTTAGCCTGAACATGGTTCAGATACAGGGACGTGTTCTTCGACAGCGAATAGGTCAAGCCGCCACGAGTAACAGATGCGTTGGTGGTCGATGTATTGGTCGAAGCATCGTAGTAAGCAACATTCAAGCTAAGACGCTCAGCCAGTTTTGTGTCAACACCGAGACCCATGACCTTTACATCGCTGATTGTACCTGCTGCGCTGTTTGGATCATTGAACTTCAGATAATTCGCCTTAACAGTAGCCATTCCGAGGTCATAAGCAACACCAATGGTGTTGTTCTTTTGTTCGGTGAAAGATGCTGTCGTTGATTTCTGCTCATAGTGGCCAGCAGAGACAGTGATTGGGCCATTTGCATAAGTTGCGCCTAATGCATATTTGTCACCAAAAGAATTGGTTGCAGCTGTGGTATTGGAGCCGAAAACATAGCCAGCTTGACCACTGAAGCCACCGACGTTAGGAGTGCTGTATTGAACCAAGTTGCTTTCAAACACGTTAGCAGCTACACGGTTAGCGCCGCCAGCACGGAATGCTGTGATGAAAGAAACTGCAGAGCCAGTGTTGCTGCAACCAGCTGGGTCAGTTGCACAAGTTGCATTGAAAGATGCAATTGCGCCACGACCGACCATCAAGCCACCGAAGTCGCCTGAGAGAGTGACATTCTGAGCAATTACGCCAGTGTTATCACCAGCTGCAGATGCTTGTGCAGCGCCGGCGTTTACAGTGTTGACGAGATTGAAGCCGGCTTTCATGCCGCCTTCGAGCTCTTCAGAGCCGCTGATTGAAATATTTGACAGGCCATTGAAGTCGCCACCAATAGTACCAACAGCGTTGGTACCAGCTTTCGCTGAGCCGTAGCCAAAATCAAAGCTACCACCAACTTTTACATCAGCCATTGCTGCGGTCGAAGCTACTAAAGCCAAGACTGCTAATGCAATTTTTGTATTTCTCATTTTTTAATCTCCAAAATGTTGTGATGCTAAAATTTCGTTGTTGCGTCGCGCAAAACGGTGTTTTACGCGGCAAAACGACGCTCCAAGACCAGAGGATCAAAGAGTTAGCATGCATTGAAGCAAAACTATTCCCATAGGGCAAAGTTAATTCTTCTTTTGTGGCAACTTTGTACGATAATCGTTGTTTTCATACAACGCTAGCCCGAATTAGTTAACTTACTGATAATGAAAATGTCTCTAGATCACTTCATTTCCACATTTGATAAAAGCCTGCGCATCGTTGCTGGTGTGGCGCCCGCTCATCGCCCCAATCCTGCGGGTAAAGCTGTATCGGGTCAGCTCAGCGATGAAGAGCGTCGCCACAGCGCGGGTCTCATGCGGGTGAATCATGTGGGTGAGGTGTGTGCACAGGCTTTATATGAAGCCCAAAGTTACTTTGCGCGTTCAGACGTGGCACGCCAGCAATTCAAGCTTGCAGGTGCGGAAGAAATGGATCACTTAGCCTGGACAGCTGAGAGGCTAAAAGAATTAGGTTCGCGTACCAGTTTGCTTAATCCTCTCTGGTATGCAGGCGCATTTGCTATGGGTGCGATTGCAGCGAACTTAGGGGACGCGAATAGCTTAGGTTTTGTAGTGGAGACTGAAAAACAAGTCGAAGCACATTTAAATCATCATCTAGCCGAATTGCCAGAGCAAGATCTGCGCTCTCGAGCAATCGTTGCTCAAATGCGCGATGATGAAATTGCACATGGTGCTGCTGCACATGATTTAGGTGGAACTGAAATGCCGCAGCCTATCAAGGTAGGCATGCAGCTCATTTCAAAAGTCATGACGAAGACGGCCTATTACATCTAAGCGCAATGCTGCTGCGTATGAATATGAAGCAGCGTCCTTAGTTGTTCTTAATCAGTTGCTCTTATACAGTTGCAGGACCATCTTCTATCACTTCAAAAGAATGCGTGATCTCTGCTGTTTTTTCCATCATGATGGAAGCGGAGCAGTATTTTTCATGCGAGAGTTTGATAGCGCGTTCAACAAGGTTGGCTTTTAAATTGAAACCTCTGACGATGAAATGAAAATGTACTTTGGTGAATACCTTAGGATCTTTTTCAGCGCGTTCAGATTGCAGCGTGACATCGCAACCGCGTATATCTTGTCCACTCTTACGTAAGATCACCACCACGTCATAAGCAGTACAACCACCGGTGCCTGCTAACACCACTTCCATAGGGCGTGGTGCGAGATTACGTCCACCGCCATCAGGAGCACCATCCATGGTGACGATGTGACCAGATCCAGTTTCAGCTGTAAAAGTCATGCCAGACAAACCAGTCCAGCGTACTGTGCATTCCATAATTTTTCCGTTTAACTCAAATAATGAAAGCTATTGTAATAGCTCGATCTTGCCGCTGTCATGGCGGGCATAGTGAGTTTGCTTATCGTTTAAACAATAAAACTATGCTGGGTTAGCCACCTTAGACTGATTTAGACAGATGAATAAATGAAATCCCAGTGAAATGTTTGACTCCAAGTACTTGAAAACACTATAATCTTTGGTTCCCCGATTTAATTATCTTGGAAATAAGGCAGCGTCCGTCAAAGCAGTTCAACAAGACGGAACCACCATCACCCCTGTAACTTTTTTAGGATTCATCATGAAAACCTTTTCCGCTAAAGACCATGAGGTCAAGCGCGACTGGTTCGTGATTGACGCGACGGACAAAGTCCTCGGACGTGTTGCCAGCGAAGTGGCACGCCGATTACGCGGCAAACACAAGCCAGAGTTCACACCGCACGTCGACACGGGCGATTTTATCGTTGTAGTCAATGCAGGTAAGTTGCGCGTTACCGGCAACAAAGCGACTGACCGCAGCTACTTCCGTCACTCCGGTTATCCGGGCGGTATTTACGAAACCAATTTCCAGAAAATGCAACAGCGTTTTCCGGGTCGTGCATTAGAAAAAGCGGTCAAAGGCATGTTGCCTAAAGGACCCTTGGGCTATGCAATGATCAAAAAGCTAAAGGTTTATGCAGAAAGCACGCATCCGCATGCTGCTCAACAACCTAAGCCACTTGAATTCTAAGGAACAGACATGATCGGTAACTACAACTACGGAACCGGCCGTCGCAAGAGTGCAGTGGCTCGTGTATTCATCAAGTCCGGTTCGGGCAAGATCACTGTGAACGGTAAAGCGGCAGCTGAATATTTTTCGCGTGAGACAGGTTTGATGGTTATTCGTCAACCACTCGAGCTCACTAACAATGTTGAGCGTTTTGACATCATGGTAAATGTGCATGGTGGCGGTGAATCCGGTCAAGCCGGTGCAGTTCGTCATGGCATTACACGCGCACTCATCGATTACGATGCAACGTTAAAACCAGAACTGTCGAAAGCCGGTTTTGTAACGCGTGATGCGCGTGAAGTTGAACGTAAAAAAGTTGGTCTGCGCAAAGCTCGTCGCGCAAAGCAATTCTCCAAGCGTTAATCAACGTTGGATTAGTAAAGCAATTACCGCCGGGTTTGTGCCCGGCGGTTTTTTTTGTCTGCTTGAATGGTGTGATGCTGTGCTGATCATCAACTTTACATATTTAGCCAGTAAAATCGCAAGATGAATCTCAGTTTGGAAAAGGAACAGCCATGATTAAGATAGGCATAGTCGGCGGCACAGGCTACACCGGTGTGGAGTTGTTACGCATATTGGCGGCACATCCACATGCAGAGTTAACTGCAATCACTTCACGCAAAGAAGATGGCATGCCTGTGGCTGAGATGTTTCCTTCCTTACGTGGTTTTGTGTCACTTGCATTTTCTGCCCCTGAAAAAACGCCCTTGCATGAATGTGATGTCGTGTTCTTTGCTACGCCACATGGTGTCGCGATGGCACAAGCACGTGAATTACTCGCAGCGGGAGTGAAGGTCATAGACTTAGCAGCAGATTTTCGTTTGAAAGACACCGCAGAATTTGAACAGTGGTATGGCATGCCGCATAGCTGTCCTGATTTGCTTGCTGAAGCAGTATATGGCTTACCTGAAATTAATCGTGCTGCAATTCAGTCAGCGCGCATCATCGGTTTGCCTGGTTGCTATCCCACTTCTATGCAACTAGGGTTTGCACCTGTACTCGCACAAAAGAAATCATTGGTAAATGAGTCTGCATTGATTGCAGATTGCAAGTCTGGTGTGTCAGGTGCGGGGCGTAAAGCAGAAGTGCATGCACTGTTAGCGGAAGCGTCTGATAACTTCAAAGCCTATGGCGTGAAAGGTCATAGACATTTGCCTGAGACCGTACAGGGATTGCAAGCGATTGCAGGCAGAAAAATTGGGCTGACATTCGTGCCGCATTTAGTGCCCATGATACGTGGCATACATTCCACGCTCTATGCAACGATACTGCCTGAAGCACGCGATATAGATTTTCAATCTTTGTATGAAGATTATTATCGTGATTCTATTTTTGTTGATGTGCTGCCTGCAGGTAGTCATCCTGAAACACGTTCAGTGCGTGGGTCGAATATGTTGCGCATTGCAGTGCATAGACCGGCTGGTAGTGATCAGCTTGTCATACTCGTTGTCGAAGATAACTTGGTTAAAGGTGCAGCTGGTCAGGGTGTGCAATGTATGAACATCATGTTTAATCTGGATGAGAGCACAGGTTTAAGACAAGTGCCTGTCATGCCTTAACCCTATAGCAAGCAGGTGCTTTAGCCCCTGAATAGGGGTAAACTCGGTCTCTAATAGCCCAAGTACCGGAAATGCGGGTTCGAGCTATAATCCATCCCCGTTGGACAAATTTTGCAGGAGCGTGAAAAATGAACGCCATTACTGAAATGCCAGCACCGATTGTTTTTACCGATAGCGCAGCGAATAAAGTCGCGCAGCTGATCCAAGAAGAAGGCAATCCTGATTTGAAGCTACGTGTCTTCGTTCAGGGCGGTGGCTGCTCTGGTTTCCAATACGGTTTTACTTTTGATGAAATCGTTAATGAAGATGACACCACCATGGATAAAAATGGTGTGCAGTTATTGGTAGATTCAATGAGCTATCAATACTTAGTTGGTGCTGAGATTGATTACAAAGATGATTTAGAGGGCGCACAGTTCGTCATCAAAAATCCGAATGCCACCACAACATGTGGTTGCGGTTCTTCATTCTCTGCCTGAATCACTACTCGCTTAGTACGGTCTAATCCGGCGTACTCTTTTTACGCCGGATAAAGCGCACCTAATACCCTCAAACCTTGTGCACCAGTGACAGCTGGAAGATTGCCAGGTAGCCTCAAACAAAATTGTTTCGCCAACCAAGCAAAAGCAGTGGCCTCTACTTCAGAAACAGGCATGCCTAATGATCCTGTGTCTCTCACAGCTAAGCCTGAGAGTTGATGAATCAATCCCATTAAATGGGTGTTTCTAGCACCACCACCACACACAACAATCTCTGCAGCATCGGGTGCATAGCGCTTGATCGCATCACATAAGCTCTGCGCTGTAAAAGCAGTCAACGTGGCTTGCACATCGACTGCCTTGAAATCATGCTGCGTTAATTTTGATGCTAGCCAAGGGCGATTAAAAAGATCGCGGCCAGTACTTTTTGGAGGGGGAAGCTTGAGAAAATCTTCATACATGAAGCGAGCAAGCAAAGTCGCATCAACAGAGCCACTGGCTGCCCATTTTCCCTCTGCGTCAAAGGCAAGTCCTTGATGTTCTTTCATCCACGCATCCATCAACATATTGCCCGGACCGGTATCAAAACCTAGAACAGTGCCATCTGCATACAAAATCGTAATGTTACTAATGCCACCGATATTCGCAATCACACGCGTTTTATCTTTACTACTAAACACTGCTTGATGAAAAGCAGGAACGAGTGGTGCACCTTGACCACCAGCTGCAATATCGCGACTTCTAAAATCCGCTACCACATCAATGCCTGTTAATTCTGCTAACAGAGCGGGATTATTTATTTGACGCGTATAACCTAACTCAGGTCTATGACGTATGGTTTGTCCATGTGCACCAATTGCAGTAATTTGTTTTTTATCTAGTTGCGCAGCATCGAGCAAGGCATGTACACATGCTGCGTATAAATGTGCGATTTGATTAGCTGCCAATGCTTCATGATGTAATTCATTTTCAGAAGGCGATTGCAAGCGCATCAGCACTTCTTGCAGGGACTCAGGAAAAGGAATGTAAGCAGCGTGATGAATATTTTTAAAGTCTGTTAATACGCCATCCACGCCATCTAAACTAGTACCAGACATCAGACCTATGGTGACAGCATGAGCTTGCATAGGCGTGTAATTAGAGATGGAGATTAGTGAACGAGTGTGAAGCTAACTCAGCGTGATGCGAGTCGTTCATCTCTAGGCATGAGTAAAGCAAAACGATGTGCCATCGTGCTGGCAGTCGCATGGAAATTTTGTAAATCACTACCTGCTAAAGCCGGTGCTTCAGGCATGACGATAGAATTTGGATTGCGTGCTTCATTACTAACGCGGAATTCATAATGTAAGTGTGGACCAGTTGACCAACCTGTGGTGCCCACATAACCAATCACATCACCACGACTGACTTTCACACCTTTGCGCATACCAGCTGCGAAGCTACTCATGTGTGCATAAGCGGTTGAATAATGACTGCCATGCTGCACTACGATCATATTGCCGTAACCACCTTGATTACTAGCGACATCTATCACACCATCCCCAACAGAACGAATCGGTGTGCCAATTGGCGCGGCAAAATCTATGCCCTTATGTTGTTTCCATAATCCAGAAATTGGATGCACACGTAGTGAGAAGCCAGAGGTCACACGTGAAAATTCTAGTGGTGACTTCAAAAATACTTTTTTCAATGATTTGCCATTACTGTCGTAATAGCCACCCTGATTTTTTTCTTGATCGCCAAACCAGATCGCTTGTAATGTCCTGCCACCATTCAGGAATTCAGCACCTAAGATACGACCAGTGCGTACGTATTCACCTTCTTGCCATAAGGTTTCGTAAATTACATTAAAGCGATCACCACGACGTAGATCAGAAGCAAAATCAATGTCGTAAGAAAAAATATCGACTAACTGCATCGCGACTGCATCAGGGATTTGCGCACTATCCGTCGCTGCAAACAAGGTTGAGCGTATTTCACCAGAACGCATTTCAGTACGACGCTCTAAAATCGTTTCCATCTCCAAGGAAGAGAAACCATCATTGGTGCGATTAATGCGAATTTTTTTAGTGGGAGATTTTCCATCTGCGTAAATGGTAGTGGCTGACAATAATTTTCCATTGCCATTAACTGTGGCACGCACAACGCGACCAGGACGCAGATTAATCAAATTGCGTGCTACTGGATCATTGCGAATAAAGTTAGCGGCTTGTTGATCATCCACACCCAGACGTTCTAGCAATGAGCCCAAACTATCGCCTGAGCGTACGCGCTCTTCTGCAATAAACTGCTGTGAATCAGGATTAAGGGTTGCGATTTGAGAAGAAACATCTGGCAGAGCCAGTTCTTCCACCGTGGTGGTGGTAATGAAATTCGGTAATTCAGGTGCAGGCACAACGCCCATAGCGCCAAACGTGATGAAACCCAGACCCAGTGCATATGCAGAGACGGATCGGGCTTTTCGGGAGTGACGTAGGGTGGACCAAATAACAGTCCTAATTTCAATGAATTTATCTTTGATGCGCATGCAATAGGCTAGAATCTGGCGTTTTTCCTCGGGCAATTGCGTCAACTGCCGTCTAGAGATTGTTCCGCATTCTGGGCAAGAAAATAGAGTGCGGATTATAACAAATGCCTTAGCAAAGCAGCCTTTAATTGCAAAAAAGATAACTCATGACTAACAACGCTACAAATTCTGCAGTTCCTCTCTCTGATTCCGTGCAATCGGCACTCGCCATCATCAAGCGCGGTGCGGAGGAATTACTGATTGAATCCGAGTTTGCGCAAAAGCTTGCGGTAGCCGAACGCACTGCAACGCCATTACGCATCAAACTAGGTTTAGACCCCACTGCACCTGATTTGCATTTAGGTCACACCGTGGTCTTGAACAAAATGCGGCAAATTCAGGATTTGGGTCATACCGTTATTTTTCTGATTGGTGATTTCACTTCCATGATTGGCGACCCTTCCGGTCGCAACATCACGCGCCCACCATTAACGCGTGAAGAAATCGAAATGAATGCAAAAACATATTTTGCGCAAGCCAGTTTAGTGCTCGATCCTAGTCGTACAGAAATTCGCTACAACTCAGAATGGTGTGATCCATTGGGTGCGCGCGGCATGATTCAACTTTCAGCACGTTATACCGTTGCGCGTATTTTGGAGCGCGAAGATTTCACAAAACGTTTTAAAGCAGGCACGCCTATCTCTGTGCATGAATTGTTATATCCCCTCATGCAGGGCTATGACTCAGTTGCCTTGAAATCGGATTTAGAAATAGGTGGCACTGATCAGAAATTTAATTTGTTAGTAGGTCGTGAACTACAAAAAGATTACGGACAATCACCGCAGTGTATCTTAACTATGCCTTTGTTAGAAGGTTTGGATGGTGTAGAAAAAATGTCTAAGTCCAAAGGTAATTACATAAGCATTACCGAACCTGCTAACACTATGTTTGCTAAGGTGATGAGTATTTCTGATGTCATGATGTGGCGTTATTACGAACTGCTTTCGTTCCGTTCCATTGCTGAGATAACTACATTCAAACAAGAAGTTGCAGATGGTCGTAATCCGCGTGACATCAAAGTCTTGTTAGCACAAGAAATCGTAGAACGTTTTCATAATCGTGTCGCTGCTGAAGAAGCAGTGTTGGATTTTGATAGACGCGCTCGTGGTGGTATTCCTGATGTTGTGCCTGAAATAAGTTTGACTGGTGCGCCACTAGGTATAGGTCAATTACTCAAGCTCGCTAATCTTTGTGCTTCATCATCGGAAGCCTTGCGTATGGTGGAACAAGGTGGTGTACGTATAGATGGTGAAACCGTTAGCGATAAAGGCTTGAAAGTAGAAGCAGGCACTTTTGTATTGCAAGTCGGTAAACGTAAATTTGCCAGAGTCACTCTCTCGTGATTGCCCTGCTACAAAGAGTCACACAAGCTAGCGTCAGTATTGAAGGGCAGGAGATAGGGCGCATACAAAAAGGGTTGATGGTGTTGGTGTGTGCCGAGCGTGACGACACAGAAAAAGAAGCGCAAGCCTTGTTGACTAAATTGCTGACCTATCGTGTGTTTGCTGATGAGGCTGGCAAAATGAATCTCAATCTCGAACAAGTGGGTGGTGGACTATTACTCGTGCCGCAATTCACACTAGCAGCTGACACACGATCTGGTACACGCCCTTCTTTCACGCCTGCAGCACCGCCTGACGTAGCGAAAAAATTATTTGATTATTTTGTGGCTAGTGCACGCGATGCACATACCCATGTTGAGACAGGTCGTTTCGGCGCAGACATGCAAGTGTCATTAACTAACGATGGTCCGGTAACGTTTTGGTTGCAAGTCCAACCTCTGCATCAATAAGTTGAGCACACAAGCTATGACAGAAATTTTACTGATACGCCATGGTGAAACTGATTGGAATCGTTTGCGCCGATTGCAAGGGCATCTTGATGTTGATTTAAATGATATGGGTAGGTCGCAAGCTCAAGCTTTAGCGCAAGCCTTGCGTCAAGAAAAACCAGATGTGATTTACGCCAGTGATTTGCATCGCGCTTTTTATACAGCACAAGCCGTCGCTAATCTACATAACATGCCAGTGCATAAAACAAATGCATTAAGAGAGCGTTGCTATGGCGCGTTTGAAGGCTTGATGTATGACGAAATAAGTGAGCGTTATCCAGAAGCCTACAAAGAATGGCGCTCACACGATCCCCATGCGCGATTTCCTGAGGGTGAGCGTGTGGGAGAAACCATGCAAGAATTTTATACACGTGCAGTGAAAGCAGTGACTACATTAGCCGAGCAACATAAAGGACAAAAACTTTTATTAGTGACACATGGCGGTGTATTAGATTGTCTTTATCGCTATGCACATGACATTAGCTTATGGTCAGAGCGTCCTTGTGAAATTGCAAATGCAGCAATTAATCGGTTAACTTGGAATGGACAAGTCATGCAAGTAGTAACGTGGGCAGATAAGTCACATTTACAACATGCTTTAGATGAAATTGATCGTTAACAGCTTAGTCATCTAGGTAACATTTTTCTTATTCATGCGACCCTCATTTGCATGACCTTTACAGATAAAATAGCGTCTTAACTTTTTTAGATAATCTTCGTGCAACTAGGACCTTACCAACTCCGCAACAATGTATTCGTAGCACCCATGGCTGGTGTCACGGATAGACCATTTCGTCAGTTGTGTAAGGAACTGGGTGCAGGTTATGCCGTCTCTGAAATGGCTGCATCCAATCCACGTTTGTGGGCTACAGAGAAAAGCAGTCGACGCATTAATCACGAAGGTGAGATGGAACCTAAGGCAGTGCAGATAGCCGGTGCTGAACCACAGATGTTGGCCGAGGCTGCGCGCTTTAATGTCGATAGAGGTGCGCAGATCATTGATATCAACATGGGCTGCCCTGTAAAAAAAGTGTGCAATAAATGGTGTGGCTCAGCCTTGCTACAAGATGAAATATTGGTTGCTTCTATACTCGAAGCAGTGGTTGCCGCAGTCGATGTACCTGTCACATTGAAATTTCGTACAGGTTGGGATAGAGCGCATAAAAATGCTCTCACGATAGCGCGCATAGCCGAGCAAAGTGGGATCGCGATGCTAACTTTACATGGGCGTACCCGTGCCGATGGTTATAGTGGATTAGCCGAATACGACACTATTGCAGCTGTGAAGGCGGCAGTCTCATTACCAGTCGTTGCAAATGGCGATATTGATAGTCCACATAAAGCAAAAGCAGTGTTAGAAAAAACCGGTGCAGATGCTGTCATGATAGGAAGAGCTGCACAAGGGCGTCCTTGGATATTTCGTGAGATAGATTATTTTTTACGAACAGGCCAACTCATGCCTGCGCCTGAAGTTAATGAAGTGCGCGCATTAATGGCACAACATTTAGCTGCGCATTACAGCTTCTATGGCACTTATTTAGGTGTGCGAACAGCACGCAAACACATAGCTTGGTATGTGCAAGGTTTAGAAGGTGAGAAAAGTTTTCGTCAGCATATGAATACGTTGGAAAATTGCGAACAACAACTACAAGCAGTCGATGATTTTTTCGAATCTCAGTTAGCATGGGGCGAGCGGTTACAATATGC
>JAIXOW010000164.1 GCA_027486615.1 Oxalobacteraceae bacterium
CATGTTGATCTGAAGATTGGTGAGCCAGCGACGCTGAATGTAGCGTTGAACGATGTGTTGTCCTTAGGAGAGCACGATGTGAATGGCTTATCGACTGTGAAGATAGATGGTGATGCAGGCGATAGCGGATATTTAACTACAGTACAGTTGACCCAAGGTGGAGAAGGTTGGAGTCAGCATGGGACAGTGACAGATGGTGCACAGAGTTACGATGTGTATGTGAACCAGGATGCACAATTACTGGTAAATCACAAACTACACACTGTGATTATCTAAATTTGAATTTGTAAAATCGTGATGCCAATTTTTGAGTGACGGCAGAATGGTTTTAAAAAAAATGTAAAGAGGCAGCATCAATGAGAACATTTACTGCGACAATTTCACTATTGGATGATGCTACATTGTCCGCACTAACTACTGCGGAAATTAGAGCAATTAACACGTCGCAAATTGCTTCGTTTTCTGTAAATCAAATTCAATTATTGTCTTCCAATCAGATTGCTGCATTTTCAAATGCGCAGATTCTACGTATTACAACTGTACAAATTGGCGCATTCGACACTGCACAAATAAGTGCACTAACGGCTACTCAAATTGGCACTCTTACCTCTACTCAATTTCGAGCAATTGCTGTAAATGATATTCCCGGTTTAACTACTAATCAGATCGCTGCCTTTAATTCTTTGCAAGTTAGAGTTTTAACAACAAGTCAAGTAGCTGCACTCTCGGCTGAGCAAATTGATGCGATAGAAGTTCAAGATATCGTCAATTTATTGACAACCAATATACGTGCCCTAAATAACACTCAAATAGGTGCATTGAATTCTGCGCAAATTAATGTCATGAGCGCACAGCAAATTCAGAGTATCACAAGCAATAGCGTAACCGGATTGACTACTGAGCAAATTACAGCTTTTAATACGCAGCAAATTTCTGTGCTGACTACAGCAAATGTTAAGTTGCTGGATACTTCGCAGATAGCTATATTGTCTGGTTCTCAAATAGAAGCATTGAGTACCTCGCAAATTAAAGAATTTAACACCGCGCATATTAGTGTTCTAACAGTAGATCAATTAATTGCGATTGAAACTAGCGATATTAATGGACTAACTACGTCGCATATTTCTGTTTTAAATAACGATCAAATTTCTTCGCTAACCACAGCGCAGGTACAAGCGTTAAGTACACAACAAATTAAAGCAATTTCGAGTGATGCAATCACTGGATTGAATGCTGAACAAATTACTGCATTGAGTGCCGCGCAAGTTGCAGTGATTGCAGCTGCTAATGTCGCGTTAATGAGTGACACACAATTTGCTAGTCTTTCATCAACGCAGATTCAAGCTTTTACTAGCTCGCAAATTCGTAATATCAATTTTAGTGATTTTGATGTAATCCAAGTCGCATCATTAAGAAGTAGTCAAATAGCCTCATTAACTAATGCACAGGTTGTCGCTTTAAATAGTAATCAAGTGGAAGCGCTCAGTACACGTGAGATTTCAGGACTAACCACAATATCGATTGCATTGATACAAGCATCAAGTATTCGTGGTTTGACCGCAGAGCAGGTTGCTGCATTGAATATTAATCAAGTTAAAGCACTGACTACTAGCCAAATAATGAGTTTGGCCGAGTATCAACTGAGCGCAATTGAAACCAGAGATATTGCTGGACTCACTACCAGTCAAGTTGCCATTCTGGATAGTGTGCAAATTAGTACATTCACCACGAGTCAGTTTGCTGTATTGAATTCGGTTCAATTGAGTGCAATTCTTGTAGGTAATGTTAAGCAATTAACAGATCAACAACTGGATTCATTAAATAGCCGACAAATCAAATCATTTACAACTGCACAAATTCAAGCGCTAACAGTAGATCAGATTGTTGCTATCAATGTCAAAAGTATTGCAGGATTGACGACTAGCCAACTGATTGCCATGGATAGTGCACAGATTAACGCATTAAATACTGCGCAATTTGCACAAATAGGCTTAGCACAATTACGTGCGATTGAAATTGCAGACCTTACTGGTATCACAGTAGAACAAATCGCTGTACTGAATAGTAATCAAATTGGTGCATTAACTGCGGCTCAGATTACTGCTTTTAATAGCTATCAGATCGCATCAATAAATGCAAATAGCATTACTGGATTGACCAGCGCAGGTATTCAAGCTATTGAAACTGCTGATCTTGCAGGTTTAAGCGCAGAGCAAGTCGCTGGGTTGAGTAGCTCACAGTTAGGTATGTTGACGAATGCTCAAATTAATATTTTAAGTGGTACTCAAATTAGTGGTATAGAAACGCGTGATATTCGCGGTTTATTGACTATGCAAATTGCTGCATTTAATAGTGCGCAAATTAGTTTCTTAACGCTTGAGCAGCTTGATGTAGTTCGTACTTCTCAAATACGTGCAATTGAAGTTGCTGATTTAAAGGGATTGACTGAAGTTCAGATGGCTGCTCTCAACAGTGCACAAATTGGAGCATTCACAACTTTACAAATTGCTGGTTTGAATAGTGCACAAATTGCTGCGATTCAAACTAGAGATTTAGTAGCTCTTAGCACTGCAGCCATTCAAGCTATCACGACCAGCGATATTACTGGCTTGTCTGTGGCGCAAATGTCAGCACTCAATACTAGACAAATCTCTGTTTTCACTGGATCTCAGATCTCTTCCCTTTCTGGAGATCAACTTGCGGCGATAGAGACGCGTGATATTGCAGGCTTTACAGCATTGCAAATTGCTAGCCTAAATAGTCAGCAAATTAATGCACTCACATCTAATCAGTTTGTATTATTTAGTACTACGCAAATTCGTGCAATTGAGACTAGTGATTTAGCTGGACTGAGGGAAGAACAAATTACTGCGCTCAACAGTCGACAGTTTGCTGCATTTAATACGGCACAAATTTCTAGTTTCAATAGCATACAAATTTCTGCAATCAAAACCAGTGATTTAAATTCATTTAGTACAGCTGCAATTCGTTCAATTGAAACCAACGATATCTCAGGATTATCTCAAGCACAAATTTCTTCCTTAAAGAGTACGCAATTAGGCTTAATGACGTCATTGCAGCTCAGCGTATTTAGTACCAATCAAATTATCGCTATTGAAACAACTGATATCTCTTCCTTAACGATGCTGCAGATCTCTGCAATGAGTAGTTTACAAATAAGCTCTTTTTCTACTTCTCAATTGAAAGAGTTAAGTACAAGTCAAATTCAAGCCATCACGACTCGTGATATAACTGGTTTTACTTTAGGACAGATCTCAGCACTCAACACTAAACAAATTGAAGTCTTTACGACTAGTCAGATTAGAGAGTTAAGCGTTGATCAACTTAGAGCCATTGAAACAACGGACATCTCTGCCTTAACGACCCTGCAGATTTCTGTACTGAGTACTGTTCATATTAACTCCTTATCTACATCGCAATTACAAGAGTTAAAGACAACTCAAATTAATGCTATGAATAGTGCACAGATTAATGCACTTAATACTGTGCAGTTTACACAGATGTCCTTAACACAACTACGTGCTATTGAAACTAGTGATTTAGCTGGTGTCAAAGTTGAACAAATTTCTGTTCTCAATAGTAATCAAATAGGTGCACTAACAGCGACTCAAATTAAAATACTAGATAGCAACCAGATTGCTGCGATAAACACAATTAGTATTTCTGGTTTGACCAGTGCAGGAATTCAAGCAATAGAACTAGCTGATCTTGCAATTTTAAGCGCTGAACAAGTCGCAGGATTGAGTAGTCAACAGTTTGGTATGTTCTTAACCCCGCAGACCAATAGGTTGAGTGGTACCCAAATTAGTGCAATTGAAACACGCGACATAAATGGCTTGATGACGATGCAAATTGCAGCTTTTGATAGTGTGCAAATTAGTTTCTTGACCCTTGAACAACTGAATAGCGCTCAAATTGGTGCTTTCACTACCCTTCAATTTTCCACACTAAACAGTGTCCAAATTTCTGCGATTGAAACTAGAGATTTAGTAGCACTCAGTACTGCATCAATTCAAGCGATAACCACTAGAGGTATTTATGGTTTATCGATAGAGCAAATGTCTGCACTTAACACTAGACAAATTTCTGCGTTTACGACAAGTCAGATTAAAGAATTAAATATTGAGCAACTCTCGGCGATAGAGACGCGTGATATTTCAGGCTTTACAGCATCACAAATCACTGGATTGAATAGTCAGCAAATTAATGGATTAACAATTAATCAGTTTGCTGTATTTAGTACTACGCAAATTCTTGCCATCGAAGGTAGTGATTTAACTGGATTATGGGAAGATCAAATAGTCGCTCTCAATAGTAGCCAGTTTGCTGCATTTACTACGGCACAAATTTCTAGTTTAAATAGCTTACAAATTTCTGCGATTGAAACTAGAGATTTATTGGCACTCAGTACTGCATCAATTCAAGCGATAACCACTAGTGGTATTTATGGGTTATCGATAGAGCAAATAGCTGCGTTAAAAGGTTCACAGTTGGGTTTAATGACCACATCACAGATCAATGCATTTAGCGCTGATCAAATAAGTGCTATAGAAACGACTGATATCTCCTCGCTAACGACATTACAAATTTCTGCGTTGAGTAGTTTACAAATAGGCTCTTTATCCACATCGCAGTTACAAATATTAAGTGACGCTCAAATACGTGCCATAGAGACCCGAGATTTAGGTGGGTTAGGCGTAGAGAAAATTGCTGCGCTGAGTTCTTCACAAACTGCAGCATTATCAACATTGCAGTTTAATTTGTTAACACCAGCTCAAATTCGTGCATTTAGTACAGATAAAATTAGCTCACTAACTACATTGCAAGTTTCAGCTTTTACTAGTACACAGTTAAATGACTTAACTGCACAGCAAGTTGGAGCTTTAACAACAGCACAAATTAGATCAATAGAAACAGAAGATATTGCTGCACTTACAAATACTCAGATTAATATTCTTAGCGCTGACCACGTTGACGCAATTACATCGCTACAAATTGCAGTATTAAGTAATGCACAAGTATCAAATCTTAATGATAATATTTTGGAAGCATTGACCACTCAGGCTATACTTGGTTTATCGAGTGATGGAATTACTGGCTTGAAACAAACTCAAATTACAATCTTAAGTGATTCTCAACTCAGTGCTTTTACGACTGCGCAGATTAGACAATTAAGTAACTTACAATTAAATGGTATTGAAGATAGTGATTTCTCTAGTCTGACTACACTTCAAATTGTTGCATTAAGCGACAGCCAAGTTTCTGCATTACTTATATCGCAAGTTGCAGCTATGACGACTGCACAAGTTCGTGCGCTTGAGACGCGTGATTTGGCAGTAATGACAAATAATCAGATAGCAGCTTTAGACGCTGGTCACGTAGAAGCACTGACAAATGCGCAGATTTCTGCCATGAGTGCTAATCAAATTGGTGCAATTAGTGTTAGTGCATTAGAAGGAATGACTACCGTCGGTATTAGAGCGATCGATGTTGCTGATATTTCAGGCTTAACTAATCCGCAAATGGCAAGTTTGAGTAGTCTACAAATTAAAGTGATGAGTACTGCACAATTTGTAGCTTTAACAGACGACCAAATAAGTAATATAGACGCCAATGGCATATTAGGTATCACAACTGCACAAATTATTGCTATGAGTGCTGCGGAATTAAAGTCTTTATCATCATTGGAATCATTAAATTCATTACAAATTCGTGCAATTGAGGTAAGTGATTTATCGTCATTTACTGCGAGAAATATCAATAATTTGACCGATGAGCAGGTTTCATATTTGACAGTATCTCAAGTAAATATTTTAAGCGCGGATCAAATTTCTAGTTTGAATATTAGTGGACTTACAACATCCGGTATCCGTGCTCTGAGTTCTATTACCTCATTACACACAACACGCCAGATACCAAATTTAAATAGTGCTCAAATTGGTGCTTTAACTACGACTCAGGTTAATAATCTGAGTGTTGATCAGATAAGAGCTATTGATGCTGATAGCGTGGTGGGTTTAAGTTCCTTGCAGATCAGAGCGATTGAAGTAGCTGATTTACCTGGATTATCGACGACACAAATCGCAGCCTTCACTACAGTGCAAATTAGGATGTTCTCAACAACCCAAGTCGCTGCATTCTCTGGAGAGCAACGTACTGCTTATGATGCTAATACGCCATTAGTTCTCGACTTGAATGGTGATGGTATACAGACCTTGTCGGCTACTAACGGCGTGATCTTCGACGTGAACAACGACGGCAAAGTCGAGAAAACAGGTTGGGCTGCAGCGACTGATGGTCTGTTGGTACGTGACTTGAATGGTGATGGTCAAATCAACGACGGTGGCGAGCTCTTCGGTGAAGGTACTGTTCTTGCCGATGGCAGCAAAGCTAAAGATGGTTATGTGGCATTGAATGCTATTGATAGTAATCTCGATGGACTGATCGATGCTAATGACGCAGCCTTCGGACAGTTGATGGTCTGGACCGATCGCAATAGTGACGGTAAGACCAGTGCCGGTGAATTGGCCTCCTTGTCGGATCTTGGTATCACAAGCTTGTCAGGTGCTGCGACTCAGTCGAGCGAGATGAATAACGGTAACTTGATAGGTCTGTTGGGAAGCTACA
>JAIXOW010000119.1 GCA_027486615.1 Oxalobacteraceae bacterium
CGGCTTTTGCTAAACCGTCTGTCTTGTTTGTGACTGTTCTTTAGAGTCAAGCCTTGACTTGGAGCTGCTTCGCTGAGTTTTTCAGGCGCATTCATGCCAGGCACGGCAACAGAATTTAAAATGTGATGCAGAGCGTTACTGTTACCAAAAGCTGCGGCAATCAGCTCGCTAAGCTCAATCCAGAAATGGATAACGAAAATAACTTGCGCCAGAATCAGACCTAGATACAGTGGTAACTGAAGCCAGCGTGCCATGAATATGAAATTTGCAATAGCAGATATTTTTTGGGGCTTATTAACTTGAGAAGTTTCTTTGTCCATGATGTCAGTCTGGCTTTGTAGCGTTAAAAAATGCAAAATACATTTTACACGCGGGGTAAGGGGAAATAAGCATTCGTAGCAGAAATGTTATCAGATTAACACTTTGTGTAAGCCCTGAGTAAGTGTAAGCGCCTATCGTGAGCGCCAATAAATAAATATAACGTAGGAGACAATATGTCAGAGATCGAATCCCTGATGCATGAGCATCGCATTTTTACGCCACCGGCGGAATTCTCCAAAACAGCCGCAATCCCAAGTATGGAAGCCTACAACGCTCTATGTGCTGAGGCAGAGCGTGACTATGACGGCTTCTGGGGCAGATTGGCGCGAGAAACTTTGGATTGGCATAAGCCCTTTACTAAGTCGCTCGATGAATCCCATGCGCCATTTTACAAATGGTTTGAAGATGGCCAGCTCAATGTTTCCTACAACTGCTTAGATCGCAATCTCACTAATGGCAATGCAGAGAAGATCGCGATTATTTTTGAAGCGGATGATGGCAAGGTTACCAAACTCACTTATCGTGAACTTCATCAAAAAGTTTGTAAGCTTGCCAACGGTCTTAAATCATTAGGCATTAAAAAAGGCGATCGCGTTGTCATCTACATGCCTATGACCATAGAAGGCGTAGTTGCCATGCAAGCGTGTGCACGTATTGGTGCGACACACTCTGTTGTGTTCGGCGGCTTTTCAGCAAAATCATTACAAGAACGCATCATCGATGCAGGCGCAGTGGCTTTAATTACAGCGGATGAGCAAATGCGTGGTGGTAAACAATTGCCATTGAAAGCGATTGCTGATGAAGCACTGGCTTTAGGTGGTTGCGATGCTGTTAAAAACGTTATCGTTTATCAGCGCACCAAAGGCAACATCAATTTTGTAGCAGGACGCGATGTCTGGTTACATGAATTAATGGATAAACAAGCCGATGTCTGTGAGCCAGAATGGGTGAGCGCTGAACATCCTTTATTTATTCTTTATACATCCGGTTCAACTGGCACACCTAAAGGAGTGCAGCATTCATCAGGTGGCTATTTGTTGTGGGCTGCATTAACGATGAAGTGGACCTTTGATATTAAGCCGACTGATGTATTCTGGTGTACAGCAGATATAGGTTGGGTGACAGGTCACACCTATATCGCTTATGGACCATTGGCAGTCGGTGCAACACAAATTGTGTTTGAAGGTGTACCAACCTTTCCGAACGCAGGCCGTTTCTGGGACATGATTGCGCGTCATAAGACATCTATTTTTTATACAGCACCTACAGCAATTCGTTCACTGATTAAAGCTGCAGATGCAGATGAAAAAATTCATCCATCAAAATATGATTTATCTTCTTTGCGCCTATTAGGTTCAGTGGGTGAGCCGATTAATCCAGAAGCATGGATGTGGTATCACAAAAATATTGGACGTGAAAAATGTCCTATCGTTGACACCTTCTGGCAAACAGAAACAGGTGGACACATGATCACTCCACTGCCAGGTGCAACACCACTTGTTCCAGGTTCTTGCACATTGCCACTGCCAGGCATCATGACTGCGATTGTGGATGAAGCAGGACATGACATGCCAAATGGTCATGGTGGAATTTTGGTAGTGAAACGTCCATGGCCTTCCATGATACGAACCATCTGGAATGATCCAGAACGATTTAAGAAGAGCTACTTTCCTGAAGAATTAGGTGGCACGCTTTATCTTGCAGGCGATGGTGCGATTCGTAATAAAGACAATGCTTACTTCACCATCACAGGTCGTATTGATGATGTGTTGAATGTATCTGGACATCGCATGGGCACCATGGAAATTGAATCAGCCTTGGTTGCTAATCCTATTGTTGCCGAAGCAGCCGTTGTAGGTAAACCTGATGCCACAACAGGTGAATCAATTTGTGCCTTTGTTGTTTTAAAACGTGCACGTCCAACTGGCGAAGAAGCCAAACAAATCGCAAAAGAATTACGTGATTGGGTGGGTAAAGAAATTGGTCCGATTGCCAAGCCCAAAGAAATTCGCTTTGGTGATAATTTACCTAAAACACGCTCAGGCAAAATCATGCGTAGATTGCTACGAGTATTAGCCAAAGGCGAAGAAATCACACAGGATATTTCTACATTAGAGAACCCAGCAATACTTGAACAGCTAAAAGAAGCTCAATAAGTGCAGGTTTGCTATAATCCGCGGCTTGGTTAAAAAAACAAACCAAATACGGAGAGATGGATGAGTGGTTTAAGTCGCACGCCTGGAAAGCGTGTGTAGGTTCATAGCCTACCGGGGGTTCGAATCCCCCTCTCTCCGCCAAAAAAATCAAAGCCCCTTTAAGGGGCTTTTGTTTTTTATGGAGAGAAGCGAAGTCCCTGCGGACTTC
>JAIXOW010000423.1 GCA_027486615.1 Oxalobacteraceae bacterium
GGTAGCGGGTATTGCCCTCACTTCTCTTTACTCAGTTAATGGTTGGTTAGGCAGTATCTTACAAACCTACGGCATTAAAGTCGCCTTCACGCCTTTGGGTGTAGTGGTGGCTTTAATTTTTATTGGTCTGCCTTTTGTCGTGCGTACTGTTCAACCTGTGATGGAAGATGCAGAGCGTGAATTAGAAGAAGCGGCAGCCAGTCTAGGTGCAAATCGTTTACAAACTTTTTTGCGCGTGATCCTGCCAACAATTTTGCCAGCACTGTTGACTGGTTTTGCTCTTGCCTTTGCACGCGCACTTGGTGAATACGGTTCTGTGATTTTCATAGCTGGCAATCTACCTATGGTGTCAGAGATTACTCCTCTCTTCATCGTCACAAAGTTAGAGCAATATGATTACGCCGGTGCGACTGCGATTGCCGTGGTGATGTTGATTGCTTCTTTCATCATGCTATTAACCATCAATCTGCTACAAGCGTGGACCAGACAACGCGCTAGCAAGCCTAGGAATTAAGATGTCAACCGCTACCACATCCATTTCAACCGCAACTACTGCACGCGAACCTGCTTTCACACCAGCAGCAACAGTTGAACCTTTATGGGTACGCATTACGTTAATTACGCTTGCGCTGAGTTTTTCTGTATTGTTTTTACTTTTGCCTTTAATCGCTGTGTTCACTGAGGCATTTCGTAAAGGTTGGGAAGCCTACTTAATGGCCATCATAGAACCGGATGCTTTATCAGCCATTCGTTTAACGTTATTAACGGCTGCAATCGCAGTGCCACTCAATCTCGTCTTTGGTATAGCTGCTTCTTGGACGATTGCAAAGTTTGAATTTCGTGGAAAAAGTTTATTACTCACCTTAATCGATTTACCATTTTCTGTTTCACCTGTTATTTCTGGCTTGATTTATGTTTTGCTGTTTGGTGCACATGGATGGTTTGGTGCTTGGCTGATGGAACATGATGTACAAATTCTATTCGCAGTACCTGGAATTATCTTAGCGACGGTGTTTGTGACCTTCCCCTTTGTCGCACGTGAATTGATTCCTTTAATGCAGGCGCAAGGTAATGAAGAAGAAGAAGCAGCACTCGTATTAGGTGCTTCCGGTTGGCGTACGTTTTGGCATGTCACGCTACCCAATATTAAATGGGGCTTGCTCTACGGCGTGATTCTTTGCAATGCACGTGCCATGGGTGAATTCGGTGCTGTGTCAGTTGTATCAGGCCATATCCGCGGCGAAACCAACACCATGCCCTTGCAAGTAGAAATTCTCTATAACGAGTACAACTTTGCTGCTGCCTTTGCTGTTGCCTCCTTACTGGCATTGTTAGCACTCGTCACACTAGCCTTGAAATCATTGATTGAATGGCGCATGCACGATACTTCCATTCAATTCGTACCGGAGCAAACATCATGAGTATAGAAGTACGCAACATACAAAAACGTTTTGGTAATTTTGTCGCCTTAGACAATGTGTCACTGAATTTTCCGCAAGGTGAGTTAACTGCATTACTCGGTCCCTCAGGCTGTGGCAAGACGACGCTATTGCGCATTATTGCCGGCTTAGAGCAACTCGATTCTGGTCAAGTTTTACTGGATGGCGATGATGCCTCTGCCAAGCATGTGAGAGAACGCCAAGTTGGCTTTGTGTTTCAGCATTACGCTTTATTCAAACACATGAGTGTGTTTGAAAATATTGCCTTTGGTATGCGTGTTAAACCTCGTCATCTGCGTCCTAGTGAAAAACAAATACATGAACAAGTACATCGCTTATTAGATCTGGTGCAGTTAGATTGGTTAGCTGATCGCTATCCACCGCAACTCTCAGGTGGTCAACGTCAACGTATCGCATTAGCACGTGCATTAGCAGTAGAACCACGTGTCTTACTACTCGATGAACCATTTGGCGCACTTGATGCAAAAGTTCGTAAAGAATTACGTCGTTGGTTAAGACGCTTACATGATGATCTGCATGTCACCAGCATTTTCGTCACGCATGATCAAGAAGAAGCTTTAGAAGTTGCCGATCAAATTGTATTGATGAATAAAGGTAAGGTAGAACAAATTGGCGCACCTGCCGATGTGTATAACCATCCTGCTTCACCCTTTGTGTATGGCTTTCTCGGCAATGTAAATTTATTTCACGGTCGTGTACATGAAGGTATTTTTAATAGTGATGGTGCAAAGCTAACTCTTTCAGAACATGCTGATACCCGTGATGCCATGGGCACTGGCTATGTACGTCCACATGAAATCGATGTTGATAGACATTCCCCTGGTGCTGATGGGATTGTGGTGCGTTTACGTCGTGCTCACACTATAGGACCTTTGGCACAATTGGAATTAGAGCGTGCAGATAACGAACAAATTATTGAAGCACTTATCCCTAATGAAAAATTTAATCAATTAGGTTTGAAAGAAGGCGAAACCTTAGTCGCACGTCCCAAGCGTTTGCATGTTTTCTTTAATGATGCTGCATAAAATTCACGCATCAGTATTATTACAGCAAAGGGATGCATCATGAATTTTCAACAATTGCGATCAGTACGTGAAACAGTACGAAGAGGTTTCAATTTAACTGAAGTTGCGAATGCGTTGTTTACTTCGCAGCCCGGTGTCAGCAGACAAATTCGCGAATTAGAAGAAGAACTTGGTGTAGATATTTTTGAACGTAATGGCAAACGTTTAACCGGCCTCACCCAACCTGGCAAAGCAGTCCTACCCATCATTGAAAGACTCTTACTTGAAGCTGCAAATTTGCAAGAAGCTGGTAATGATTATGCAGGTTTAAAAAGTGGCACCTTATCGGTGGCCACCACCCACACACAAGCGCGTTATGTTTTACCTCAGATCGTACAAACATTTAGACAAAGCTTTCCTGATGTGCGCGTCGCCTTACAACAAAGTGCACCAGAACATATAGCGGAATGGGTATTGTCAGGTAAGGCAGATATAGGCATCGCCACCGAAGGTTTAGCGCAATTTGATGGATTAGCTTCTTTCCCTTGCTATGAATGGCATCACGCGATTGTCGTTCCTGAAAACCATCCTCTGTTATCAGAAAAAAAACTCACGCTTGAAAATCTAGCTAAATGGCCATTGATTACTTACGATCAGGGCTTTACAGGACGTAGTCATATTGATGATGCCTTTAGTGCGCAGAATCTGCAAACTGATATCGTACTGACAGCGATGGATTCTGACGTGATTCAGCAATATGTCGCATTGGGTATGGGTGTGGGAATCGTCGCTTCTATGGCGATAGGCCCTAACTCCAATCAAAACCTAAAAGCCATCGCAGCTGATCATCTTTTTGCGCCCAACACCACACGAGTAGCTGTGCGCCGCGGTGCCTATTTGCGTGCCTACACCTTGGAATTCATCTTGCAACTCGCGCCTAAACTCAAACGCGCTGAAATCCTAGCGGCTGTTTAAGCACTTCAGCAGGATTCATTACTACTAAATTAGATCAAATTACCCCTAAAAATTTGGGTTTTTTAGGGCACATCTCGCCTGTGCTCCTCTATAATTGCGCCACGTAAAGATCCAACAGACGGGATTGAGCGGCGCCACTATGAAAATACCAACAAAATACGCTCTAGCCCTATGCGCGCTTGCCGCGAGCTTTGCCGTCTCTGCTGCTGACAAAATGACTTTTTCTTGTGCTACCAAAGCTATGGGGCGCAATAAATGGATATGCACGGAAAACACTGATCTGTGCCAATTTATTTTCTATGCAGATCCCATAAAAAAAACCATGGTTCGTAAAGGTCCAGATGATGGTCCTGATATCAAAATAGTGGTCGACAAGTGGAATGACAAAATGATCATTGCCCACGAAGATAGAACTCGCATTGATAGTCTCTTCATTGAACAGTACTGGTACAAAATTGAACTTGAGACCGGCAATTTTTTAATGGCAAATGAGTACATGACCAATAGCGGTCGTTATCTCACGCAGCAAGATCTCGATGCAGTAGATAAAAAGCGTTTTTCTTACTACCGACCAAAATTACTTTCCGAACCTGGTTCGTGCAAAACAAAAATGTAAGGCTTAAAGCGTCATGCAAAATTCTGAAGTGATTCCAAGCACACGACGCTACCGCTATTACGATTTACTGCTAGTCGCTTTTGTTACCGTTCTCCTCTGTTCAAATTTAATTGGTGCTGGCAAGGCTGCGACCATCACGCTGCCATGGCTAGGTGAAGTCACCTACGGTGCTGGCATTTTATTTTTCCCAATCTCTTATTTGTTTGGTGACATTCTCACTGAAGTGTATGGCTATGCGCATGATAGACGTGCTGTGTGGGCAGGCTTTGCAGCTTTAAGTTTTGCTGCAGTCATGTCGCTAGTGGTGGTTTCACTTACGCCTGCACAAAATACTTACATGCAGGAATATCAACATGGTTTAGAAACGGTGTTTGGCAACACATGGCGTATCGTGATTGCTTCTATTACTGCGTTTTGGGCAGGTAGTTTAGCGAATGGTTATGTGATGGCTAAACTTAAAATTCGCACTGCAGGTAAACATCTGTGGATGCGCACCATAGGTTCAACCGCAGTAGGTGAAGCGATAGATTCTTCTTTGTTTTATATGTTGGCGTTTTATGCGATCTGGCCCATTGAGCAAGTGATTGCTGTAGCGATTGCCCAGTATTTCTTAAAAACAGGTTGGGAAGTCATCATGACACCCGTCACCTATAAAGTCGTTGCGTGGTTGAAAAATAAAGAGCAAGAAGATTACTTCGATAACAATACTAACTTCACACCATTTCGTGTGAGCCTATAAAACACGCATAAAAAAACCGCTGATGCATACACATCAGCGGTTTTTTCTCTTCAGCGAATTGAGTTAATTGACTACATTAACTAATCTTATCCAATGCATCAGATAAATGCTGCACTGTTGCATCGATGTGCTGCAATTTTTCTAGACCAAACAAACCAATTCGGAAAGTACGGAAATCCGGTCTTTCATCACACTGCAACGGCACACCAGCTGCAGTTTGCATACCGACTGCCATGAATTTTTTACCGTTTTGAATTTCAGGATCGGTGGTGTAACTCACCACCACACAAGGTGCCTGAAAACCTTCAGCTGCTACGCTCTTAAATCCTTTATGCTCGAGCAAGTGACGTACTTTTTTACCTAACTCTTCTTGATGTTGTTTTAATTTAGCAAAACCAATTTCACGAGTCTCTTGCATCACGTCACGCAAAATCCTCAGAGCATCGGTAGGCATAGTAGTGTGATAGACATGTCCACCACCTTCATAGGTTTCCATGACTTGCAGCCATTTTTTCAAATCACAAGAATAACTCGTGCTAGTTGTTGAATCAATCTTGGCACGTGCACGCTCGCTTAAAGGAATTAAGGCGCAGCAAGGTGAACTACTCCAACCTTTTTGTGGTGCACTGATGATCACATCTACTTTTGATGCTTTCATATCGACCCACATTGCACCCGATGCAATACAGTCCAATACAAATAAGCCATCAACAGATTCAACAGCGTCACCAACAGCACGTAAATATTCTGGTGGCAAAATCATACCGGCTGATGTTTCGACATGCGGAGCAAACACGACAGCTGGTTTTTCTTTTTTAATCCACGCTACCACTTCATCAATTGGTGGTGGTGCAAAAGCGCCTTCAAATTCATTAACGCGTTGACTGCCTTTAATGATGTGTAAGTCTTTAGAAATATCACCCATTTCAAAAATTTGCGTCCAACGGTAGCTAAACCAACCATTACGAATCACCATGCATTTTTTATTCGTCGCAAACTGACGCGCTACCGCTTCCATGCCGTATGTACCACTACCTGGCACCACAACAGCAGATCTAGCGTTATAAACTTCTTTTAATAACTTTGATATGTCAGTAATCACACTCTGAAAAGATTTAGACATGTGATTAAGTGAGCGATCGGTATAAACCACTGAAAACTCCAGCAGTCCATCGGGATCAACATGGGGTAGCAAACCGGGCATAGTAATTCCTGAAGATAGTAAAGATGGGATTCCGATGCAATATCAATAACGCAGAGTCATCGGCGAATAAATAAATTAACTACAAGTTTAACAGAGGTCGCTACTTCCTATAGTTTGGCCACAAGAGATAGCAGAAAACCATTAAAATTTAGCTAAGTATTAATGATGCATAAATCAAGTTTAACTTCTGCCAGAGCCACTATAGAATTGCTGCTTTCTGTTATTTAAAACAACTCTAGAACAGATAATGCAAAGTGATATCGAGATTGCACAAAAAGCAGAAATGAAAAAATTAGCGATATTGCAACGCATAACGGCATAGCGGATGAATATATCGAGTCCTATGGCCATTACAAAAGCAAAATCGCACTCGAGTATCTCGATCAATTACACAACTAACCAAATGGGAAACGCATCTTAGTGACAGCCATTAGCCCAACACTAGGTGATGCTGTAAATTTAACCAAAAATTCGAATTGCAGAAAAAATTGACGTCAATGAATCCGGTAATGTCGTTGGCTTTTTTTAATTAAAACGAAAGAACACTATGCGCGCAGCGATCTACACCAGCAAAGGCCCAGCAACAGAAGTATTAAAGATCGTCACTAAACCAGACCCACAACCACAAGTAGGTGAAGTCAGAATCAAGATGGCTTTTAGTGGCGTTAATCCTTCGGATGTGAAATCACGCGCTGGTTTGTCAGCACGCATAGGTGGTTATCCGGAAGTCACACCGCATAGCGATGGTGCAGGCACCATTGATGCAGTCGGTGAGAATGTTGATAAAAAATGGCTAGGTCAACGCGTATGGATTTATAACGGCCAATGGGAAAGACCATTCGGCACAGCTGCTGAATACATCACCCTGCCCCTGTCACAAGTTGTACCACTACCAGATAACGTGTCATTTGAAGTCGGTGCATCGATTGCCATCCCTTTAATGACAGCCATGGCTGCCATTCAACGATGTGGCTCACTCTTAGGTAAAACAGTACTCATACCTGGTGCTGCAGGCAGTGTAGGATTTTACGCCACCCAACTCGCTAACATGTCAGGCGCACGCGTAATCGCGATAGTCAGTAATGAAGAAAAAGCTGCCATTGCAAAAAATGTTGGAGCACATGAAGTCATCAACTACCGTACACAGAATTTGGTTGAGCAAGTACAAAACTTAACCCATGGTGTAGGTACAGATTTCATCATTGAAGTGGATGCAGCAGGACATGCACCGCATTACGGCAGCTTGTTAAAGTTTGATGGCAAAGCCATTATCTATGGCACCAACAACCCACAAATCAATGTGCCATTCGGACCCATGATCGTCGGTTTCATCAGCATGGTGTTTTTCATCGTATATCGCTTACCAGCCACAGAAATGAAAACCGTCATCGAAAGTGTGAATACTGTGCTGAGCCATCCTGAATTCAAACATCCAGTCACAGCCATCTACAACCTCGATGACATAGCACAAGCGCATCAACGCGTTGAAGGCGGAGCAAATGCAAAAGTGTTGATTGCGTTATAACTTTTTATTTAAAGATTAGAAAAATTGTGGTTGCGATTAGCACAGCGACAGCGTACGTCCATAATCAAATTTGGGTATGGCGCAATGCATTGCGCCGCATGGGACAAAGATTTAAAACGGCATAACCAATAGCATCTTAAGACCTGCCTGTATCGCCATTTGAAGTTGCGATTAGCGAAGTGACATCGCACGAGCAATACCAATGATCAAATAAAAAAATACACAATCAAAAGAAATTCTGATTGTGTATTTAAATAAAAATTAAAACTATTTTTGTGCGATGTCGCTACGCTAATCGTATCTACCGCACTTGTTAAGTTAAGTAGGGCTCAATATATTGCGTCGCTTGATTCTTGTAAAGCCACTACAAGAGGTTACTGTTAGGCTAAATTTTGGTTA
>JAIXOW010000301.1 GCA_027486615.1 Oxalobacteraceae bacterium
CATGACAGCGATTAAGGCGATTAATCCTGTGACATGGCTCGCTGGTACGGCTAATGCACCACGTTCGCCACGTCCAAACTTCATACAGACTTGATAATGCATCACAGAGTGCGCAATATTAAAATGCGTGAGCATGGCACCTTTAGGATTGCCGGTCGTGCCTGAGGTATACAAGATCACAGCACAATCTTCTTCATTTACTTGTGCCGCTGCTACTGGTGGCCCTTGTAAGCTTGCTAAATCAATTGCGCCCTCAACATTGCCTACCGAAATTCGGTGGTGACATGCAGGTGCTTCTTCGATTGTAGCGATACGATCTGCTAGCTCTGCATCAAACACCACAGCGCTTGCTGTACATTGATTGAGAATGAAATTTAAGCCTGGCTTTTGTTCGCGTGTGCCGACTGGTACAGCAATGGCACCTATTTTTTGTAGAGCATATAAAACAAAAATAAATTCTGCTTTATTAGCGATGAACATCACGACACGATCACCCGCTTGTATGCCTAATTTTGCTAAGCCTGATGCAATGCGATTAATTTCTTGATCTGCTTGTGAGTAGGTCCAACGTTCATCATTACAAGCAATGGCTTCATCAGATGGCGCAACTGAGACAGCATGCGCAAACAAGCCATAAAAAGAAGTAGGGCGCTCAGTGAAGCACCACATTTCTCTGCCATCAAAATGCGTTTCTCTACGCATTGCAGGTAGAGTGATGTGCTCATTCCATAAGATCATTGCAGGGCGATCACGAAACAGTAGTTGATAGGTTGGCGCCGCGCTCTATGACTACTTCAGCATTCAGTAGATTTTTTGAATGGTTTAAATCGGATTGTGCAATGAGTACTGAAACAGTAGTGCCAGCTAAACTAGCAATAACTTCAGAGAGACGCTGTGAGAGTGCCGGAGCAACACCTTCAAAGGGTTCATCTAAAAGCAATAAGCGAGTGCCTATTGATAAAGCACGTGCTAAGGCAACCAGTTTTTGCTGACCACCTGAGAGTAGCAGTGCGCGTCTATCTTTCATTTCTATCAGTTCAGGTAGCACGCTATAGACAAAATCCAAGCGTTCTTGTGGATGCGCTAGCTTTGCCGTCCAAACGGGGATGAGTATATTTTCTTCAACAGTTAATTCAGGAACCAGACCGCGATCTTCAGGCATATAACCTATACCTAGACCCGCGCGCGCATGGCGTGGCAATTTACTTAAATCCTGACCATCAAAGCTAATCGTACCTGCTTGAATTGGAAGATGACCCATGATGGTACGTAGTGTGGTGGTTTTACCTGCACCATTTCTACCGATCAGGCCACTCATTTCACCACTGTTGACTTGCAAAGAAAAGCCACGCAGTACTTCAACCGACTGGATAGCAACATGAATCGCATCAATCTTCAGCATAATTTATTCCGTCTATTCTTATCGTAAAGTGCCAGTAACATAACGCTGTACATCTGGCGTGCTTAATGCGACATCGGGTTTATCATCAGCGATAATGCGGCCACTATAAAAAGCGATGACGCGATCTGCAAAGCGCTCTACGATATCCATATCATGCTCAACAAATAAAACAGTCACTGCTTCTTGTGAAAGTGCACGCATGACGGTTTCCATCATAGGAAATTTTTCATCAGCTGAAACGCCAGAAGTCGGTTCATCAAGTAAGAGCACTTTAGGATATCTCGTGAGTGCCATCGCTATGTCGAGAAGTTTTCTGACGCCGCCCGGTAATTCACCTACTAAACGTGTGCTGTGTTCTGATAACTCAAAACGCTGTAGTAATTCTTCAGCGCGTTGTACCGCTACTTCATTTCTTGCAGGACGCCAAAATGAGAGTGGTGGTTGTTGACTAGCGACGGCCACTAACATGTTATCGAGTACGGATAATTCTTTGTAGAGTTGCGGTATCTGAAAAGAACGTGCAATACCTTTACGTGATACGAGACGTGGTGCAAGTCCGGTGATGTCTTCATCATGTAGCAATATCGATCCGGCATCCGGTTTGATGTAGCCCGTGATCATATTCACGAAGGTGGTCTTGCCTGCACCATTACTACCAATCAGACTGAGTTTCTGACCATGTGGAATATCGATGTTGATATCTGCAGCAGCGACCACAGCACCAAATTTCTTTTGTATGCCGCGCGCTGATATTGCTATGTTAGTTGATGGTGATGGTGATGGTGTCATACGCGCTCTCCTTGCTGCTGCTTTTTCGCGCGTTTTTCCCATAGCGAGCCTATGCCGCGTGGTAGAAAGCGTATGACAGCAAGTAAAAATAATCCGAGTACGAGCTGCCAAGTATTCGGGAAATATAAACTAGAAAAGGAGCGTACGATTTCTAATACTGTTGATGCGATAAAGACAGCAATCACGCTATAGTGACCAGCAAGAATAGAAACAAATACAAATTCACCCGATGTGGTCCAATAACTAAAATTAGGTTCTATGTGACCTAATGCGATGACAGCCAATGCGCCACCCATGCCACCCATGAAGGCAGCTAATAAATAATTTGTAGCGATTAATTCTTGGACTGAGCTACCTAAATACTCAACACGAATTTCATTATCACGCGCAGCTAATGAAACTAAGCCGCGTGTGGAGTTAAAGTAAATATACGTTGCTAATGCACATAGACCTGAGAGTGTGATGGTGACGGCGTAGTTGAGATAACTACTCCATTCATCAGCAGCACGTATGCCAAATAAGGTAGGACGTCCCATATTGAATCCATCAGAGCCACCCATGGATTCAGATTTAATCAATATGCCATACAACACCATCGATAAAGAAAGTGAGAGCATGGCAAAGAAAATACCGCGATAGCGTGCAATCAGATAAGCGAAGGGAGCTGAGAGTATTACAGCGACAAGTCCACCGCCGAGGGAAAGTACGAGTGCATCTGTGATACCTAGCTTGCCATAAGCCAGTGCTGCCGCATAACCACCGAGAGCGAACACCATGCCTTGACCAAACGAGACAACACCACTGCGCATTAAGATCACAATGCCTAATGAGACTAAGCCATTCGCTGCAGCGATGGTGACAAGAAAGAGTAGCCATTTTGGGATAGCAAGACCAATCAATAACAGCGCGAGTATGCTTCCTAGTCCTAACAATAGAGTAGGATAAAAATAAGCATGCTGTGGAGCAGAAGAAGAGGAAGTAGTCATGGTCATTTCAAATCTTCCTTGCTTGACTACGTTGGAACAAACCTTCGGGTCTGAACATTAAGACCACTGCCATAACGAGGTAGATAGAAAATAATTCAGCCACAGGCATTAAGTGCACTGCAGCTGAACGTGCAATACCAACGATGAGTGCACCGATGGCAGCACCCGGAATACTACCTAAGCCACCAATGATCACCACTGCAAAAGAAAGAATGACCACACCAACTGAGATACCAGGTTGTACCGAAATCATGGGTGCAGTAAGTGCACCGCCTAATGCAGCAAGAAAAATACCGGTGCCAAATGCGAGTGTATAAATACGTGAAACATTCACGCCCATGCTGGCAGCGATCTCTTCACTGTGAATCACTGCAAGAACAATTTTTCCTATGCGAGTACGGTTTAAACCCCACCACACTATAAAGCCAACAACGATAGCCACAATGACTAATAAGAAGTCATAACCTACATAAGATTGTTTACCTATATCGACATTACCAAATAAGGCATAAGGTTCGGAAAGATAGAAAGGATTCACACCCCAAATGATTTTTGTGACATCTTCTAAGATTAAAAATAACGCATATGTCACCAATACTAATAAGACTTCATCACGGCCATAAAAAATACGCAGTAATCCACGTTCGCATAATGGCGCAACAATCACAGCCACACCGACTGCGGCTAACAACATAGCGATTAAAGATAGTTCAGGCGCTAATTGCATGCTCGCAAACCATCCCACTAAACTAGCAGCGGCATACGCACCGAGTGCATAAAAACTGCCATGCGCAACGTTGAGAATTTTGAGCACACCAAAAACCAGTGTGAGTCCTAATGCCACGATGAAAAGCCATGATGCATACGTCAGGCCGTCTATCATGATGGTAAGTGCAATATTCATGGATGATATTTTCAGAAATGAGACTTTGATCTGTTATATAAAACCACTCCGACCTAGGTCGGAGTGGTTATTCAGGTCAGCGTTTTAAGCTTGCGTGATTAATTACATTTCGCACCAGGGAAACCGGCTTTAATCCATTCATCTGATTTCATATTGGCAGGTGGATTAACGCATTCTGCAGCAAAACGTTGGATGTCATCGAGTACCACCATTTTCTTAGCAGCGTCGTAACGTGTGCGCCCAAATGCAGCAGATTGAATGGCTTGATGACCACCACCTAAAGCCATTTTTATACGACCAGCAGGTGCTTCCCATTCAGAACCACGCAAGGCATCTGCAATTTGTTCTATGGATGGTTTACCACCTTTTTTATTTGCAGCCATGGCTTTTTCAACAGCGAGTTTTAATCCCATCAGTGCTTGCGCCATACGATAGGGTGCTTGTACCGGATAGACACCTGCATTCGCTTTTTGATATTCAGCCCACCACCAATCATTGAGTGCTGATTTCGGTGCCATCTGACCATAGGCACCACGTGCACCGATGATGACTCCATCGGGCATTTTGTCGCCTAATGGTGTGAGTACATGATCTGCAGCAGTGAGAATGACTTGTGATTTTTTAAATAAGCCACGTGGTGCAGCTTGCAAGATCATGGCTTGTAAATCGCCACCCCATAAACTGGAGTGGGTGACATCAGCGGGATTTGACATCAACTGTGAAATTTCAGTGCCGTATTGACCAGCACCGAATTTAGGTCTTTGATCTGAGAGTGCTTTAGATTGTGGATATAACACTTGCATAGACAGCGAGAAGTCTTTGAGTGAATCATGACCCCAAGCATAGTCTTGGTTAATCATATTAAAGTCTTCGATTTTTACATTACGCGCTTTTAAATAACGCACTGCACCCACGTTATCCATTGCGGCATGCGAAGCGGTACGGAAGACATATTTATAGTTGGCTTCTTCAAAGATGCGTGGTGTGCCGCAGTCATATAATATCAAAAAGCGTTTCATTTCTTCCGCAACGGGTGCCACTGCGAGACAATCGCCTGAACCTACATAGCCCACCACCACGTCAACATTCTCGCGTTCATAGAGATTGCGTAATTCTTGTACTTGTTTGGTTGCGCCACCGTTTTCATCCACATACACAGGCACTATCTTCATGCCGCCAAAACCTTTTTTGTTGTAAGGGGCGGGTGCAGTACCGTTGTTGAAGGCTTCAATCAGAACTTTGGCTCCATTCACAGCCGGAACGCCAAAGCTATCTGCTGCTTGTCCAGAGAGAAAACTCACAATACCGATTTTGAATTCATCGGCAGCGTTCGCGCTTGCTGCTGCACCTAGTGTGAACAACATAGCTGCTGCAATTTTGCTGAGCTTAGTTAGGGCACGCTGTGTCGTTATGGTTTGCTGCATAGTCTCCTCCTAGTTAATTTCATTCATTCTTATTTTGAATGTTTTTTATTTAAATTTTGTGCAGTGCTTTAACTGCATTATGCGAATCAAACAATTGCTGAAAACATAGCAAACGCTTAGTTTTTTAATCCGCACAAAAAATCGAATAATGGATAATCGTTTTGGATAGACTGTGAGTCAACCGCTATCGATGTTGCATCGCGATAGGAAGTGCAGAGTGAGTGCTAACAAAGTAAAAATTTGGCACTGAGCGTAGCACCCAGAAAGAAAAAATCCCTTGTAGAACAAGGGATTAGGATTGGTTTTGGACGAATACTGAAATCTGTCTTAAGAAGATCCAAAGAGGCTGTTTAAGTATTCGGAGAACCTGATGTGTTGGTACCAGAGTCGGTGCCTTCTGGTGCAGGCGTGTTGGTTGGAACCAGTCGTATCACTTGTGTTTCACCTGGGACTTTCACACGCAATCCTTGCATGTACATTTCAAGATTAGGTAAATTCTCGGATCTCACCACATAAGGTGGTTTGCCTGTGAAAGCTTGTCCAACCATAGGACGCAAGCTCACTAATTTTGATTTGCCCGAACCATCGGTCACGCACACAGTGCCACCTTTAGGACTGATGACAAATAAACGCGAGTCAGATTTACGTTGATAAGCAGGACTCCAACTTTTCAAATTACCAGTGGCGGCTTCTGCTGAGCAGCCTTCTTCACTAGCACTTGCTACTTTAGTGGATTCTTGTTCTGTTGCAGGTTTTGAAGTTTCGGCAACGGCGGGTGCTGGAGCTGGTTTTTCAATTTTTTCAGCTGCTGGTTTCGCAGTTTCAGGAGCTGGTTTGACAGCAACGGGCGCAGCTGCAACTTCTACCGGAGCCGCAGCTGGGGTCACTACAGGTGGTGCAACTGGTGCTTCAGGTGCGGCGACTTCTACGGGAGTGACTGGTAAAGGAGGGATTGGATCTATCGCCACTGATTCTGCTTGTGTTTCTTGTTTTACTTCAGCTTCTTCGGAGGTACCACGTAATTTTGCATAAAAAGCTAACAAGATAGTCAAGGCAACAACTGCATACATCACACGGTTACGTCTAGCCGAATTGCGGGCGACATTCTCCATTCTTTCATCGGTCAAACTGATTTGATTGAGATCAGCGTTATAAGGTGTTTGACCTGGATAAGTGCGCATGCTTTCAGGCGCATCTTCTGGTACAGGCATGGTTTGATTAGCGCCGTCACCGGTTACGACTTCTTCGTAAGGCAGCTCTAATGCCGCGGCATATTTACGAACAGCGAGCAATTTATGGGCTGGTGTGTAAAAAGGCTTATCGCCACCTTCTTCCATATGGATGATTTGGGCGCGGGACAGAGTGAGCTGGCCGGCAATATCGGTAATGGAGATGCCCTTGCTCTCTCTGGCATCTTTCAATTTTTGACCGTCAATATGGAGTGACTCTAAATCAATATGCTTTTTCATTAGCTGCTGCCCAGTCTGCGGATTTGCCTTTTGTGCTGCTTACTTGTCCAGATCCCTACTGTAATGGATAGTGATGATCTGCACTAGTAATCCCTTTGTAAATTACGCTCTGTTTGTCAAATAAAGTGTTTAAGAAAAAAATCTCTCCAGATTGGCGAGGGGAATACCGTAGCCGCGTGCCAGTCTGAGCATGGTACGAAAGCCTGGCTCGCCATAGACGCCACTTTCTATTTTTGAAACAGTGGGGAGTGAAACACCGGATGCAGGATCGCCATTGATCTGACTAGCGCGACAAACATCGATTTTGCTCATGTGACGAGCGAGCCTGACCGCAGCGAGATATTCATGACAATCCGTGAAATTTTCGGGCAGGATTTCGGCCAGCCATTTACGCGAAATTTCCGCTAATGGACCATCTGCTTTTACAGAAGAATGAGGTAAGCGCTGTTCGGCGATATAAGCAACCGAGCTATTCGATCTTGCAGTCATGTTGAAATCGTCTCTCTTATTATTTTTAAAGTTAAAACTAAAAAGTTTTATCAAAAAACTAAGTGTTGGTTGTCACTTACAACGTAACTTAGTAAAAATATATTCATTACTATAATTAGAATAGCTTGCGTTTGTGAAATTTCCTATAGCACCAAGGGGCAGGGGAAGGGATTTTTAATGCGGGATTTAGTTGAGTTTATCGACTAACTTTGCTAATTCAATAACATTATTGGCGCCCAGCTTACGCATCATGTTCATACGATGTAATTTGACAGTTCGAACCGCAATTCCCAACTCGTCAGCAATATCACGATTGAGTTTTCCTTTTGCCACCATGGCTGCGATTTGTCTTTCACGTTGAGAGAGCAGCGAGAGTTGTGCGCCAATTTTTTGATGGTGTTCAAGGTCGAGTTGTTGTTCACGGCTTTTTTCCAGAGCACGTTGTATGGCTAGCAGTAATTCCTGATCTTCAAAGGGTTTGATCAGAAAATCAATAGCGCCATGTCTAAAGGCTGTGACTGCTTCACTTGCGCCACTGCCACCACTCATGAAAATCAACGGTGTCATTTCGGATAATTCTATAAGAGCACTTTGTAATTCCAGTCCAGTCAGTTCAGGCATTTTCACATCGAGCAAAATACAGTGCGGACCAGGAAAAACAGAAGCCGCTTCTTCTAGCTGATCTAAATAAAGCAATGCCGAGTCTAGAGATGTGGTGGCATAGCCTTCGAATTCTAATAAGGCACTTAATGCATGGCGAATCGCCTGATCATCATCGATGATAGTGATTCTTCCTTTTGCATGGCGAGCGGCCTCACGTTCATCATGAACGGTCACGATTTGACGTACATCATGCGTTTTCATCCTTACTCCTTAAAGCGTCGCAGTATTTGCGCTAAACCTAGGTAGCGGATTATAAACGTGTCATACAAACTAAAAGTTCAGAAGAAAATGTCAGCAGCAATGTGTAGGAGAAAAGTGCAATACCAAATACAGAAAAATCATAGTGAATGGATGAAGGAATTCCTTGGCGAAGGACTAATGATTATGATGACCTGAGTTTGGTTTGTTTTTTGCCTCAGCATGTTCTTCATGTGCATCTATTATTTTTTTTTGTTTAATGTTCTGGGTGAAGTGATAGGTAGGAAGCAATTTTTTTATACTGATAGCCATGTCGAGTTTATGTTGACTCAGGCTTAATCTTTGTAAGCTATAAAGTGATTCACGTAAAAAATAACGTTCACGCAATGTAGTCGATGGCGTGGCAATAGATGCAAAAAAAATATCCATGAGTTGATTCATGGTGGGTTGTGGGTTCATGTTCTCACTCACGATTTGCCTTGTAAGTTATGTGTAAGTAAAGCGAGTCTATCTGGAATCGTTGTGTAAACACGTATAAGAGAATTGAGCAAAATCAACAGGACAGCAAGACTGAGTTGAAAAAAATGAGAATAAAAATATTTTCTTTACTCTCTAGGAAAATGTGTTTTAAACAGTGATTGTTTGATAAAGAATATCTAGCTAAGGCTATCTAACTTGAATCAAAGACTTAAGAAGGACTATCGGCTAAAAATTATTTGGCATTGATTTAATCATGGCTCGCTAAGCTTTCTTGTGAAATATCAAATCTTTTACCCCATCCCAATAACACAATGAACGAGGTGCAAATAAAGTTATATGCATCCTGATTCAATATAAAAGTCATTTAATGGGAGTGGTTTATGGATGCCTTAAGCGATCAGCAGAAATCACTGCTACAGCATCAATTAACGCAGAGAGAGCATGCGCTGCGGGAAGATATACGTCGTGAAATGAATTTAAAAGATGACTATGTTCAACTAGCGAGTGAGGCACCTGATACTGGCGATCTTTCTTTTGCTAATTTATCGGTTGATTTAGGGAATGCCGCTGTTACCCGCGATGTGACAGAGCTGCGCGCAATTGAATTAGCCCAAAAGAAAATGCTCACAGGTAGTTATGGGGAATGTGTTACCTGTGGCTATGCCATTCCTTTTGAAAGACTGATGGCAGTACTCTCCGCTGAGCGCTGCGCACCTTGCCAAGAGAAATTCGAACGTACCCATATGGATGGCATGCGTGGCGCCAGTATGTAACAAAGCTTAATTGCGATCGGCTAAGTGGCGCAAAGCAGCATTTCGCTTGACTCATTACAATGCACACTTCTATCTGCACTCAGCAAATAGGTTTTTGATAGGGTGTGCTGGTATGTCTATTCCTTCATCTAGATTCTGGTTATTTGCTCAAGCATGGCGTATGACCCGCCGCGACTGGCGCGCAGGTGAGTTACGTTTCTTATTAATCGCTTTAATCGTTGCCGTGGGCGCTGTTTCTTCTGTTGGCTTTTTAGTCGATCGTATGAATCGTGCGTTGGTGCGTGATGCGAGTGAATTGTTAGGTGCAGATTTAGTTGTGCGTAGCGATTATCCGATTCAAGCGCAATGGCGTGAACAAGCGAACAAGCTAGGTGTGACGATGGCAGATACCGTTACCTTCCCTAGTATGGTGAGTAGTGGTATTGGCGCTACTGAGGAATCACGTTTAGCAGCGATTAAAGCAGTCTCTGCAACTTATCCATTACGTGGCCGTGTCAGCATAAAAACAGATCAAGCACTACAACTTACAAACAGTAATCCCAAGCGTGGCACGGTGTGGGTGGATGAAGGATTATTACTGGCGCAATCTCTCAAGCTAGGCGATAGGCTACGTGTGGGTGAAAGTGAGTTTACGGTTGCTGCCACGATAGTGACTGAACAAGATCGAGGTGCTGCCTTTATGAATTTCGCTCCGCGTGTGATGCTTAATCTTGAAGATTTAGCAGCTACGCGTTTAGTGCAACCAGGTTCACGCTTAAGTTATCGTTTGCAATGTGCTGGAGAAAAAGTAGCGATTCAACAATTTCAAGATTACATAGCAGCGGAGATAAAGACGCGTAGCTTACGTGGTGTGCAAATTGAATCGCTAGAGTCGGGTCGTCCTGAAATGCGTGCAACTCTAGATCGCGCCAGACAATTTCTTGCATTAGTCAGTATGTTATCGGCGATGTTGGCCGCCTTAGCGATTGCTTTAGCAGCGAGACAATTTTTACAACGTCATCTTGATGCTTGTGCCATGTTGCGTTGTTTAGGTATGAAGCAAGATCAAGTCACACAGTTATATGTCATTGAATTTATTATCATAGCTGTAGCTGGAAGTGTGTTGGGTGCGGCATGTGGCTTTATTGCGCATTTTGCTTTGTTGTATTGGTTAGCGCCATTAATGACCACTGCATTGCCAGCTGCAGGTTGGTTACCTTGTTTACAAGCCATCCTAACGGGACTCTTACTCTTAGTCGGTTTTGCGATTCCACCCGTACTTCAATTACGCAATGTGCCGCATAACCGAGTGATACGTAGAGAACAAGATGCACCGCAAGCATTTACGTTAGTGGGTTATGTGACAGCCTTAAGCTGTTTTTTAATTTTATTAATATGGCAGGCAGGTGAAATTAAAATAGGCGTCATCACTGCAGGCGGCTTTCTAGTTGGTCTTGCCGTGTTTTGGTTGATCTCATGGTTGCTACTAAAATCATTGCATCAATTACGCGGATTATCAACACGACCTGCTTGGCGCTTTGCATTGACTTCGCTAAAACGCAGACCTGCTGCAACCTCTATGCAAATTGTCGCACTTGCATTAGGACTTATGGCTTTGTTGTTATTGACCGTGATACGTGAAGATTTACTTACTGCATGGCGCCAATCAGCACCACCTGATGCACCAAATCATTTCATCATCAACATACAACCAGAACAAAAAACAGCAGTTGGCGATTATCTCTATGCACGTGGTATTCCAGAGGCGCAGTTATATCCCATGATACGAGGCCGTTTAATTAAAATCCGCGCACAAGACATCACACCTATGAGTTTTGATGATGAACGTGCAAGGCGTTTAGTAGAACGTGAATTTAATTTATCGACCATGTCTGAACTGCCACTAAAAAATAAAATTATTGCAGGATCATGGTTTGATAAAAATAATACGCAAACTGAAGCTTCGGTAGAAGAAGGTTTAGCAAAAACCTTAGGTATCAAGCTCGGCGATGAATTAGGTTTTGATGTCGCAGGTGAAAGCGTGCAAGCGAAAGTCACGAGCTTGCGAAAATTAGAGTGGGGCTCCATGCGTGTGAATTTCTTTGTCATTCTCAGTCCATCTCATGTTGAGCAGTTACCGCAAAGTTGGATTACCGCTTTTCGTCTACCTCCAGATCAACACAGTCTGATTAATCAATTAGTGAAAAATTATCCTAATCTCACGATTGTCGATGTAGGTACTTTGTTATCGCAGATACAGCAAGTGATTAATCAAGTGATTGCAGCAGTTGAGTTTTTGTTTGTGTTTACCTTAGCAGCGGGCGTATTAGTGTTAGTTGCAGCGATGTTGGTGTCACAACAAGAAAGGCAGAGAGAATCTGCTTTATTACGTGCATTGGGTGCTACGAAAAATCAACTCAAGCATGCGCAAACCCTAGAGTGTTTATTAATTGGTTCTGTTGCAGGCTTTCTTGCAGCGACAGGAGCGGGCTTGACTGGTTGGTTGTTAGCGCGTCAAATTTTTGATTTCAATTGGAGCGTAAGTCCCTTGCTCTGGATAGCAGGGATAGGCATAGGTATCGTAGTTGCCTTACTAGGTGGATGGTTTAGTCTACGATCTGTGTTAACGCAAGCTCCTTTACAAACTCTCAGAGAAGCCTGAGCAATCTCAACGGGTAGTAGGTAAGCGCATCGTAAAGTGATCTATCGCTAACAGTCTGCATGCTTCTGTCATAACAGCAAGCACTGGATGGTTAGCATACGAGGAGATCATGTATGCGAGAACAGAGCACGCTGCGTTTGTGTATTGCTAGTAGCTTAGCTTGGGGATGGATAAGTTTGTTATCAGGCTGTACGGCCATGGCGCCAGGCATACAGTTTAATAATGCTCCCAACATGGAATTGCAAGAACAAGAAGGCGGAGTCGTTACACCGCCTATCAAAGTCATCACGCCGCGCTTAGTCAAACAAGAGCGCACTTTACGTGAACAACAAGTCACAGAAGATATTAGTGCGCTACGTCAGCCTGCACAAATTTACACCATAGAGCCGGGCGATATTCTACAAATCGTCGTATGGGATCATCCAGAATTATCCGCATCAATGTTACCAGCTGTTCCACCTGGTGCCGTCGTTGCAGGTGGCGTTGCGTTTAGTCCTTTAGCACAAGCACAGTCAGGATTTGAAGTTGATCATAAAGGCATGTTGGAATTTCCGTATGCAGGTCCACTTTATGTAGCAGGTCTTTCGCCGGAACAAGTGCATAAACAAATAACGCAGAAACTTGCTGTGTTTCTAAAAAATCCTCGTGTCACATTACGTATGCTGGCTTATAGAAGTAAGCGAGTGTATGTGGATGGTGAAGTCAGACTGCCAGGCGTTCAAGCTATTAATGATATTCCTATGACCTTGATCGAGGCGATTAATCGTGCAGGGGGATTGCAGCCGACAGCAGATCAAAGTCGTATTAGTGTTTCACGTGCAGGTAAAACCTATCTCATCAATATGCCTTTGCTAGTACAAAGAGGCATGAATCCTGCTGAGATCATGTTAAGAAGCGGTGATGTGATACGTGTTTTATCACGCGAAGAAAGTAAAGTATTTATTTCTGGTGAAGTCACCGCACCCCGTTCACTTCCTATGCGAAATGGCCGTTTAAGTTTAAATGAAGCATTGGGTGAAGCTGGCGGTATAAATCCTGTTACAGGTGATGCAAAAAAAGTTTATGTCATACGTAGAAACAGTCAGGGATCCGTGGTGTATCAGCTCGATGCGAATGTACCTGATGCATTAGCGCTAGCGGAAGGTTTTGAGCTCAATCCTAAAGATGTCGTGTATGTCGCGCCTACTCCGCTCACAAATTGGAATCGTACCGTGAGTGCAATGATTCCTGGCGCATTACCTACCGCAGTGATTGCAGGTACGCCGGGTCGCTAACACCAGCAGGCAGAATAGCCATCATCAAATTCATAGGAAAAATATGAACTATCATCCATTAGCGCAACCAGTTATGTTGAGTGAAGCATCGTCTGCCCATTTTTTTACGAGTCCTGACTCTCATTCAAATCACCATTTTTATATTGATACAGTGATGCAAAATCGCTGGTTGATTGTAGCTATTACGATGACGATTACTTTAATCGGGATCTTGATTGCTTATAGCGTGCAACCTATTTATGAAAGTAGTTTATTAATCCATGTAGAAGAAAAAGGGCAGCGCGAACCAAAAAATATCTTAGGTGAAGCAGGTTCTATGTTGGATTTAAAAACGCCGGCTACAGCAGAAATTGAATTATTACGATCGCGCATGGTGATTGCGCGAGCAATTGATGAATTAGGTAGTGCGATTCAAGTTGAGCCGGTGCGCTTGCCATGGATAGGAAACTGGATAGCGAACCGTCATCTAGAAAATTATTTTCCTGAATTGCAAGGACTAGGCTCTTATGCATGGGGGGATGAAAAATTAAGTATTAAAAAATTTGATGTACCTGCTTTACTAGAAAATCAAATATTTATATTTGAAGTACAAAAAGATCATAGCGTCAAAGTCAGTGAACCTGAAAATGGCATACAGTTTGAGACATCTGGCGCGGAGATGAATACCTTCCTCAGTGAATATGGCCCTATTACCTTGCAACTTGGTCAGCCTGTTATTTATACAGGGACAAAATTTTACGTTACAAAAAATTCTAAGCTGACACTAATAGAAAATATACAAAAATCATTGACCGTTGCTGAGATTGGAAAACAGTCGGGTGTGATTAGTGCTGTCTTAAAAGGTGAGAATGCAAGTGATGTCTACCGCATGTTGTCAGAAATTGGTAGGCAATACATGGCTCAAAATGCAGAGAGGCGCACGGAAGAGGCGGAGCTATCATTAGCCTACTTAAATAAAAAACTACCCGAACTGAAACAGCAACTAGAGCAGGGTGAAGCTAAATATAATCGCTTTAGAAATTCACATGGCACAGTAGATTTAGGTGAAGAAGCAAAAATAAATTTACAAAGAACGGCAACAGCGCGCGCTAAGCGTATTGAATTAGACCAAAAACGGACAGAATTATTATCACGCTATACAGAGCAGCATCCTTTAGTACAAAGTGTTGATACGCAGATCAAAGATATCGATAAAGAGATGTTGGCAGCAGTCGCACAGGTAAAAATGCTACCAACCATAGAACAAGAATTAGTTAGATTGTCTAGGGATGTAAAAATCAATAGTGAATTGTATGGAGCTTTACTCGCGACTGCGCAACAGTTACAACTGATAGAAGTTGGTAAAACCAGTAATGTACGACTAATTGATACACCTTTACTGCCAGAGCATCCAGTGACGCCGAATCGACCACGCATCATCGCAGCGAGTATTTTTCTAGGTGTATTTTTTGGAATAATTTTTACTCTATTGCGTAGAGGATTACAAAATACCGTAGAAGAACCGATGCAAATTGAAAACGCATTAGGGCTACCGATTTTTGCCAGCATACCGCATAGTAAAAAGCAGCAAGACTATGATGACAATAGAAAAAAAAAATCAGGTTTAGCCTTGCTAGCAAAAATGGATGGGTTTGATCCTGCTATAGAAAGTTTGCGTAGTTTGCGTGCTGCCTTACAATTTTCTTTGCCGCAGATGAGAAATAATATTGTACTGATTACAGGGCCTACTTCAGGCGTAGGTAAATCTTTTATCTCTGCTAATTTAGCTATGGTAATGGCGGCGAGCGGGAGAAAAATTCTGTTAATTGATGCGGACTTAAGAGGCGGTCATTTACACGATTATTTTCAATGTGTGCGTGAAAATGGATTGACTGAAGCATTAGCACAGTTGAATCAAAATCAGTTTGCAATTAAACAGCAAGTCAGTGAGGGTTTAGATTTTATCTCTACCGGAAAATTAGGTCTTCATCCATCAGAATTATTATTGCAACTTGATAGACTAGGAAGTTTACAGGCGCTTGCAAAAAATTATGACATGGTCATCATGGATTGTTCCCCAGTATTAGCTGCAGCTGATAGTTTGATTGTTGGTGCACATGCTGGCACTATTTTCTTGGTTGGTCGAGCTGGATTTACTACGCCACAAGATATTGCTGAATCATTAAAACGTTTAAGCTGCGCTGGCTTATCAGCCAAAGGATTATTATTTAATGACATGGTGATACGTGGTAATCGCTACGCGTATAGAAATGAGGTTGCTAACCAGATTGGTTATAACCCGCATTACATGCCTGAACACAGTCATGCAGTATCAATATGAAGATGTAGCAACCGAACTCTATCAAGGTGATCCGCCCGGTTTTATCTGGAAAGCATTAGACCAGCTATATCACAGCAGTTTTTGTAGTGAATCACACTTAAAAGTGACAAAGAGTGTGAATCAACATACCCATTCATGGGTGAGTAGAAAAGCTGGTGTGATTGATGCTGTGCTTCTTTATCAAATAAAAAATCATCGTGCTGTAGTGCTAAATGAGTTAGTTGCTGTTAGTAATGCATACATCGATAGTTTTTCTATTTTTATATTTAAAAAATATCATGCAGTAAAAATCATTCAATTCAAGGCGCTTTTTCAGCAAGAAGGTGAATGGTTATTTCCTCATCAAGGGTATGTTTTTTCAGAAGATTTTATTCTTACATTACCTGAGTCAACCGATATTTGGCTTAAGTCTCTTTCCAAAAAAACACGCTCTACACTACGTTCTCAAATAACACGGTGTCAGCGGCTTGGTCAAAATTTTTCATTTCGCTGTATTCAACGGCATGAAATTACACCACTACTAGTAAAGAAAATTCTTCTATTAAGCCGTTTGCGAATGCAAAACAAAAGGAAAGCATTTGGGATGAGTGCGCGAGAAGAGCAATACTTAATTTTAGAGATGTGTGAGCGTGGCGTGGTGTATGTGTTGGAAAATGAAGAAAAGATTATTGCAGGATTGCTATGCACTTATTGTAATAAGGATTTATTTTTTCATATCATTGCGCATGATTCTGCTTTTGATAATTTGTGCGCAGGACGGCTTTGTTGTTATTACAGCATTGTGTCAGCAATTGAAAATAAATATGAAAGGCTACACTTTCTTTGGGGGCGCTATCGCTACAAACTACAATTTGGAGCGCAAGAAAAAAAATTAATTAAATTAACAATTTTCAGAAAGTCTTTTTATAAATTTCGATTTCCTGCTTGTTACGTTCAAAAATTACTTCATCAACTAAAACGATGTCTTTCATCTGTAAAGATGAGATTCATGCGCTGGAAATAACTTCTTATGGCTAAGTACGCAAGCTAGTCATTATTCACCTTACTAAGTGCGGTCTAATTCTGCGCTTCAGTTCTTTTATCTTCCGTCTTCAACATTCTTTTTGATGACATTTCATCACTTGTCATCTTCATCATCCTATTCTTTTACATCGTCTAAAAATTGAATTAGACCGACTTAATGTTTTAACAAATAAATCAACTTCTTTTTAAGAATGATTTCTTTTGTGAACTAATTTCTATTTATCAAGCTCTCAATCATGTTCGTTTCATTGATCTGATTTTTATCAGATTGCGTTCATTTTTTGGAGAGCTTGTATATGTTAGAAGGACTACGTCCTAACAATTTAGTTAGTTTTTGTTTTACTGCAGGGTTAATTTCTTGTTGTACGCTATTGAGTGGCTGTGGTGGTGGAACGGGATCAGCGCAATTCTCACTTGATTCATCCGGCAATCTGACTGCAGCACGTGCAAATATCACTGCACTAGATGGCACCGTGAATACAGCGATGCTCTTATCTAGTCCTTCTGGCAATACGATTACGACGACCAGTACCCCGCCTGATCCCGCACCACTTGGACAGGTTGCTTCTAACTATGCCATGACATTTAAAGACGAGTTCACTACATTGGATACTGCGGTTTGGAATGACCATGTGTGGTATGAGACATCGAATACGACTAAAAACTATACGGTGTCAAATGGCACTTTAAAAATTTGGCCACAACGCGATGCAACGGGTAAGTTTTTTAATCGTACTCTGGACACCGATGGTAAGTTTTTGCAAACCTATGGCTACTATGAAGTCAACGCTAAGCTAACGACGGGTAAAGGAACGTGGCCTGCATTTTGGTTGTTTAATCATATAGGTAATCGTAGACCTGAAATTGACATCATGGAAGCCTACACAGGAGGTGGGCCAGCAACTGGATGGTCGGATGCTAATCTTCATCCGACTGCATATGCATCAACAATATGGTTAGATGCAAGTGTGTTGGGCGGTACAAAAACTATGGTCACGACTGATCTATCCGCTGCATTTCATACTTATGCCTTGAAATGGGAAGCCAATAAGCAAACTTTTTATTTTGATGGCTTAGAAGTATATACCGCGAATGTGACGATGTCGGATCCACTGTACATCATGTTGGACTTATGGTTTGGTAGTGCTAGTGGGCTGCCTGATAGCACAACACCAGTTGGGATTGCGAATTCATTTGAAGTCAACTATGTAAGAGCTTGGAAATTTATCTAAATCAGTATGCAGGTTCACCTGCTTTGTACTTCAGCAAAATAAGAGAAACATAGTCAGTCATCCTACCTAGATGATGCATTATCAAAGGTAGCTATGTTTTACGTTCTTATTTTCTGCTTACTAGTAAATCAACAAAGTATGGGAAATGAATCTTTGTTTGATTCTTTGCCTGCTTCTTTACCAGCTTATTTTCCAGTACTTGCAGTGCCAACTAACATACAGAATGCGAGCACGGTGTTATTGCAATGTGGTCGTGTGTACAGCGGTGAGCTTAATCTTGAGGATAAGTTTCACATTACAGTGAAAACCGAAGGGAATTGTGGAGCGGCCACGATTACAAGAGGCGTTGTGGTTTCAGGTTGGCGCCGTGAAGCAGTCACTAAACCGCTATGGTCAGCAGCGATTAGCTTTCAACCGGCTCAGGTTGAAGTGGGTGGACGCTTCATGGAATTAGCGCATTTTCCTGATTCACCTAAAATATGGATGACAGCACTCAGTCCATCGCCCAGCGAGTTGATGATTTCCTTACCTAATAAAGATGTGATTGGTGCTTCACTAGTTTGGAAAGCTCATGACTGGCTTATTTTAGTTAATCCTATCGTGCGTTATGCCTCCAACGTGATCAGCATAGAAAAAGAAGCGCAAGATGAATTCAACTTCCCAGCCCAGACTCAATTTTACTTAGAGGGCAAGTGCTGGATGTTAGACGCACCAGGTGAATGGTGCGTAGAGCAGGGCCGCTTAGTTGTGTGGCCACATGATGGTAATTCTCCCGAAGGGAGGGTAAGTGCCGCTATTCATGGCCCTGCTATAAAAGCAAATAATGCAAATAATATTGTTATTGATAATATTAAAATTAAAACAGCAACAATAGGAATTGAAGCAAATAATATTCATCATCTGCAGGTTAATAATATGCAGTTAGAAAAAATCGGTGAAGAAGCAATAATTATTGGGGGAAAGAATATTCACCTTGAACATATACAAATAAATCAAACGGGATTAAATGGTATTCGTTTTACTGATGATGCAAGACAAATTACTGTGCGTGATTCAACAATACTAGGCGCAGGAATGTTAGGTATGCCAAAGCGGTCAAAAGGCGCCATCGTATTAGAGCAAGTCGAGCAAGCACAGATTATAGGCAATACGGTTAGTGATTCAGCTTATATTGGGATACGTATCTTTAGAGACTCTGTAGTTGAAAATAATCGTATAGATCGCGCTTGTTTACGATTAACAGATTGCGGTGGTATATACACTTTTGCGCGTGATGGTCACCCTCTGCATACTATGATTATGAACAATGAGATTACTAGAACGCAGGGTAGTCTATCATTTGGAATTTATTTAGATGATCAAGCAAATCATGTACAAGTGATTAAGAATAAAATTTCATTGAATGCAGGTGGTATGCAATTACATAATGCATACAATAATTTGATTCAAGAAAATATTTTCTATAAAAATACAAATCAGCAAATTTTATTCAATGAAACTACAGCTGTCGCATTAATTCATGACAACCATATTATTAATAATAATTTTAGTTCAGCTGATAAAGTGCCCGTTTATCGCTTATGGTCACTGCTAGGTGAAAAATCTATCCATAATTTTGGTGTATATAAAGCGAATACTTATGCTGGAGCGCATAAAGAAGTTGCTGAGTTTGCTGAATGTGCAGGTAGCGGAATGATAAATTGGAAAAATTGGAGGCAGCGTATGGAAGATACGGGTTTCTTACAATTCTCAGCCAATGAATAAGAATTAAAATATAAATAAACTATATAGCGTTAAATATCTTTATTCGCTTCTGCTTTGTCAATTTTATAATGATGCGATTCAATTTTTGCTGCCTTTAACCAATCATTAAAATCATCATAAAAAATATTTTTCCAAGGTGATAGATTAGGCTTAGAAAAATCATAGGATCTAACACAAGGATTATGTGAAAGATCGGTGGTATCAAAACAAGCGAGTACTATCATGCCGTTATTATAAAAACCCGTTACGTCATGAATCATTGCAAATGGTAATAAAGGTCGCTCAGGATATTTTATTAATAGACTGCCGTAATAATAGAGCGAAGCGCCCATGTCATGCGCTAAAAATATCCAAGGTTCTATTTCAGGTAGATTTTCTTTTGTTAGTAGATCGATATAGTCCTGTGGAAGGTGAAACCCTCGCGGAATAATAGAGCCATCAAACATAAATGGATGCATCTTTGTCTCCATAAAATCTGGGACTTATGATCTAGGCTATGTGATGGCATCTCTCTTAATTTAGTTTCTTGGACAGAACTAGGTTTGCACATGTGAGAGAGGCTTGCGACAAACTGTAGTATTTTCCTAACAAGATAAGCAAATCTTGTTAGGTGTAGCTAAATAATTATCTTCAATACTATGTCTAATCGAACTGTTGATCGGATATCACCATGCTTTATAGAATTGTTAAGCTAAGTGAGTGCTGCTTGAGTCATTTTTTTTGATGTGGATTATTTCTTATTTCACCCATTAGCTTGAGAAGAAAAAGTGAGTTAGTGATGAAATAGCGCGGTAACAGTCGATAAGGTTCTTGTGTTATCCGGTACAGCCACTCAAGACCATAATGCTGCCAGCTTAATGGTGCGCGTTGTAACGTTCCAGCATGATAATCAAATGCAGCGCCTACTCCTAGCATAACGGCATTGATTTGTTTATGTTGTAGCGCCATCCATTTTTCTTGTTTGGGGCAGCCTAAACCTACGAATACAAGGTGAGCGCCAGATTGATTAATACGCTTAGCATCACTGGCGGCTCGTGCTAAATCGATTGCGCCTATGGTGTAGGGTGGTGCGCTGAAACCAGCAATCCTTAATAAGGGAAATGCGGCTTTAATGTTTTGTATGAGTTGAACTAAGGTTTCAGTTGTACTGCCAAATAAATAAACTGATAATTTTTGTTTGGCTGCTTCTGCTAATAACTTCCACATTACATCAGGGCCATTCAAGCGTACTTGATCAGGCCAAAGACGTCGTCGCATAATCCAAGCTATGGGTGCGCCATCTGGTAAAGCAAGGTCAGCTTTGGATAAAGCGCCATAAAGCAAAGGATCGCTTTGCGCACTGACTAAGCTATGTACATTACAAAAACAGATAATAGTAGATTGCTTTTCATGTGCCCAATCGCTAATACAGGAGATGACTTGATTTAAGCTGACGGCATGAATACGTGTGCCTAGTATGGTGGTACTCATTAAGGCGGGTTGTTTACTCATGCAAATTCAGTATTCGACTCATGAGACTTAGGTGACGATGACATTAATTGTGTCAGTTTAAAATTAGTCACTCTTTGTTCGGGTTGCGTTTTTTCTGCGATATGACGGCATACGATATCTAGCATGCTCCAAAGATTATATTTTTCTAGATCAAGTGAATGGCACCATAGATGGAACACTTGATGTTCATGCATAGCATAGTCAAATAAGTGTGTGACTCTATCCAATATGCATGCATTATTCATGCAGATTTTAAAGGCAGGATAACGCTGGCTTAGTTCGCCTTGCTTGAAATAATTTCTTAACAATACTTGCCGTTGATGAGGAAAGAATTGCACAGTGGTAGGCAAGGCATAACAATCATCACCTGTTTGTAAGTGCAGATTATTGGTGGTTCTTGCATAATGAAAGCCAGCTGTTTGTACCATTTTTCTATGCACAGGATTTTGCTCGCCCAAAGGATAGCTAAAGCCTTGTATTGCAAAGCCTATTCGGTCTTCAAGTTCTTGCTTGCCTTTTATGATTTGTTCCCATGCTTGTTTATCTGTGAGATGGGTTAAGGCTTTATGATCTAGCGTATGAGAGCCAATTTCAAAATGCTTAGCAAGCTCACATAATGCAGAGGTATGTAAAACAGGATGGCCTTCACTATTCTGGTGTGGGATATAGAAGGTTGCCGGTATGTCATAGCGCTTAAGTAGTTCAGCAATTTTAAGGTCGAGTGGATGACCATCATCTATCGATATTGTAAACAGAGCAGATTTCATTCGATTCTTTTTATTGACGATGATGGGTTTATCAATCTTGATGAGAATTTACTATTCTTCAGCGCATAAAAGATGGCTCTTTTGATGCCATCACTCGCAGTAGAAAAATTATAAGGCGCTACTAGCGACAGACTGTGTTGACTAAAATTAGAATACAGCTTTAGATTGATGAGTAATTCTGTGGTGCAGTTGACCCATGTATGTACATTCAAGTCTCTGACATAGCCATTTTTATTATTGATGACTAATTCATTGACTACGCCAGTATAAGGCGTAGTGATGATAGGAAGGCCAGCAGCACAGGCTTCATTGACAACAATGCCCCATACATCCGCTTGAGTGGGAAATAAGAATAATTTAGCAGAGCGGTACAGTGTAGGTAATTCACTTTGCGAAGCAAATCCATGAAACACAATCTCGAGTGAGTCTCTATACTGGGTAGCTAATTTTTTTAACGAGGCTTCCAGTGAGCCAGATCCCACAAACAGTAAACGACATTTTTTACCTAAGCGACTTGCTGTGAGGAGCGCAACTTGAATAGCAAACTCTGGATTTTTTTCTTTTTCTAATCTTGAGCAAAATATGAAATCAAATATTTTCGTTGTGCTCAGTTGATTTGATTGAAATTTTTCATTATCAACACATAAGCATGAGAGAAAACAGGATTCTTTAGGAATGCCATAGGAGGCATACAGTCGTTTTCCACCCAATGCAGCTGAAATAAAAGAAGCAGATCGTTTATAGATAATTTTTCTTATGAACTTATGTAAGAACGAGAAATTTTTCTCTGATAAATCCGTACCATCTGTCATAGGTATGTGCGGAATTTTATTGATGAGTACATATAAAAAACTGAGTAGATGTGTGGGATTGAATCCATCATTAATAATTACATCTGGCGAAATTTTATTGAGAAGGGCAATGACGTCAGGATTGAAATGAATGTATCGACCATGATAGTTTATAAATCGTTCTTGTAAAAAATGATGATGACATTTAATCGGTGGTAAATCCCACGATCGATTGGGTTCACGAAGTGAAAAAAATATTGCATGAAATTCTAACTGTGTATCTTTGGCTAGTATGTTGTAGATAGGAATACGATAAGGCGGTGGTAAGTTCGTAATGAGAGCAACGCGTATCATGATGATGCTTTGTTATTCTCAAAAGTTGGCAGTTGTTTTTTTTTGATAGGGTTTCCATTGCCGCCAACCTTGATAACGTCCTTGCGAAGTTGCCCATCCTTGTATGAGATTTTTTTTGAGCTCTTGTGTGAAGTGACCTTGACCCCAAGGTCTCAAAATAGGGGCGAGTAAACCTCTGATAATTACCCAAGCTGATAAGTTGTGTTTTGCATAGAGAGCACCAGTGCCGCGCGCTCTTTTTTTACAGGCTATGTGATCTTCTGGTTGACGCTCATCGAGTGCGTTAGTGACCTTGTGATGGACACGGATGCTTGGGTCATAGATAATATTCGAGCCTGCCTTTAATGCACGTAATACAAGGTCGGTTTCTTCAGCAGCACCAAACCATAGTCCTACTCCTAGTCGTTTATCAAATCCGCCAAGCTGCGTTAGAACTGATTTTTGTAAAAAGAGCGTGATAGATGAAACTGGAAGATCACGGAATTGACTGGATTTTTTCCAGCACAATGATGCTGCTGTTAATGCAGAGTCTTGTTCTACCCATCGTCCCACTACACCATGCGGCATATCATTTTGCCTACATCGATCAAGTAGACGCTCTAGAGTAGTAGGTTCATACCAGCAGTCATCATCTGGAAAGCCGCACCATTTACCTTTTGCAGTGGCAATTCCACGATTTCTTGCATGGGCAAGATTCGGTGGATGATGACGTAAATGCGTGAGTGTGAGACCGTTATTCTTAGCTATTTGCGCGATGACGTTCAGTCTGTCATCTTCATTTTGATCAACAATAATAATTTCAAAATTCTTAAAACTCTGGCTTGTTAATGTCGTCATTAGACGATCAAGTTCTAGGGTACGACCTAGGGTAGCAATGATGAGTGATAACTCAGGCATGTAGATGGGCTTTAATAGGATCTGCAATGACCAGCCCTTCTCGATAGCGTCGTACACCATAGCGTAAATAATGCAGGCTATTTTCTAGCATACCGCCTGAGCTATAGCGTAAACGCACGCGTAAATCCTCTTTCATAGCCGCTGATTTATTAACGGTAGAAAGACTGCCGCTATGTTCACGAAAAGCGGCAAAGGCTAGATCACTTTGCAAAGGTTCTGTGATTTCAGATAGCCTGAGCCAACAGTCATAATCCATGGCATAGCGTAGTGTTTCATCGAACCCTCCCGCTTGTAGTAATAATTCGCGATCAACGAAAGTTGCTGGATGCGGAATAAAATTCCCATGTATGAGTTGTTTACGACTGTAGCGGGGCACGCGCCATGTTTCATTGTTGAGTTGATTATTTTTTAATATTTTTGTTCTACCAAATAACCAACGACACTGCGTGCTTGTGAATAATTGATCAACAGTGTGTAAGACAGCATCATGTAAATAATAATCATCAGCATGAATAAAAGCGATGATATCGCCTTGCGCAGCTTGTAATCCCTGATTCATCGCATGACTGACACCACCACGAATATCGCGAATTAGTGTGACAGGTCGGAGTATTTCCCAAATTTGCGCTAGGGTTGCATCATGAGAGCCACCATCAACAAATATATATTCAAAGTTTGCATGCTGTTGTTGTAAAACTGATTGTATGCATGAAGGTAGCCATTCCTGACTATTCCATGTGCAGGTAATGATTGAAAATCGTGGTGCTGGCGCTGATGCGTACATGCTTATGTTGAAAGTGGACCAGGTGGTTGTTGATAAAGAGTGATGAGAGATTGTGCTGCATGGATAACATCAGGATATCGATTTTGCGCAATAGCTGAGTTTGATCTAGGTTTAAAAATAGCTAATGCAGCAGCAAGACTAGTCATGTCATTAAAAATTTGAAGTTGATTAGGATAGGTTTCATACATAACTAATTCTGTTGTGCCACCTCTGGCTAGTGCAAAAACAGGTTTGCCTAATGCGAGACCTTCTAAGACAGTGGTAGGACAAGCCTCTTCACAAATAGAAGGAATAATCATGGCATCAGCTTGCATTGCATAAGCCAAGGTGTTGGATGCAGATTGCCAACCTAGAAAATAGATTTGTGGGCTTTGATAATGATTTCTAAGCCATTGTTCTTGTTCACCATCACCCGCAATGATGATTTCCACATTTGAGATAGGGTGATGGTGCAGTGCTTCTAATAAGGCGGCTACTCCCTTTGCTTCATACAGCTTGGCAGCGATAAAAAATCGTGTATGTTTAGTTTTGTTTAGTAATGGAAGAGAGTGCCAAGCATTTTTAGCTACTGCAATTTCTTTTAAATCAATGAAGTTATGTAAGGTGATGCCAGAATAATGATTGCCTAAGCAGTAATTTGTTTTTGTTTTTAAAAAATCAGAAACAAAGAGAGTTTTATGTTTCTGAAAACCTAGTCTTACTTCATGTCGAAATCGTTTTACGGCGATTGTAGAAATAAATTTTTGTAGAACATTCGGATGTGATGTTCGACATGATGCACATACGCTTGCATCAATGCTGTTACAGATTGCCGCATTTTTAAATCGTATATGCGTTAAACATTCACTGCCCTGATCATGCCGAGTCTGAATAAAATTTAAGTGGGATGGAATAAATGCAGCAAGATTAGGATGATGACCATGATAGTGAATCACATCGTAATTGGTAGCTCTTCGTTTAATGGCATGCGCAAAGCGTCTTGCTGTATAGGTTCTTTTAAGAGGATTAAATATGCCTAAGGCTATTTCTTTCCATCCTAGATATTGACCTATTAATTCTGGAAAAAAATGATGCGCATAGTATGAGGTCGGATCATCTATAGGCCAAGCATACTCGTTACTACCCATTAAATCGATATAGTGACCTTGCTGCTTAAATGTTTTACAAAGTGTGAGCACATGCTTAGCAAGTCCGCCTAGTGTAGGGGAGGGTAGATCTTCGCTCACCATTAAAATTCGCATGGTAATTAAGCTGGAAGGATAATTTTTTTAGCGAGCAAAAAAACAGCGGATCGTTCACTGGCATTGACGATGAATAGTAATCCGATTGCTGAATAGGCAATCGCACTCAAAACAGCTAATAGGATTAAACCGGTTATATCTTGTTGAAAAAAATACTTTGTAGGCAGGATCATTAGTAGTACAGCTATGCCGATTGCACTACTGGGTAAGAGAGCCATTTGTGTAGTTTCTCGTAGTGAGGCAGGTACTGTTCTTCCATGTACGATATATAGAAATAAAAAACTCATGATGAGTGAAGCAATGACATGTGCTGCAGCAGCACCTTGAATGGTAAATATGCTAGTGCCTATAAAGACCAGTGCAATGCCAACTATGCCGCGTGCTAGTGCAAACTGACCTGTGATTTGGGGATGACCTACACCATCATTCACGAGAGTAGGTAAATTGGTTAAGGAATCCAAGAACATGGCACATGCAATGAGTATCAAGATAGGATATCCCGCTGCTACAAATTGTTCGCCGACCCATAGCGATAAAAATTGTTCACCACAAAGGATGATGATGCCTAATACAGCTGTATTTAAATAGGTGACTAGTCGTGAACTGTCTAGGTAGAGCAGTTTCAAACGTGATAATTCACCGGTTGCAGAAAATGCGGAGACTCTAGGATAGATGACGCTGCTAAGTCTATAGGTTAATCCTAGTAGGCGACTCGCTAATTGCGATGGAACGGTATACAGAGTTACTGCAACGGGGCCAGCGAGTATGCCTATGATGAGTTTATCGCCATACTGATGTAGTAATGACCCCATGCGGGACAAATAAGCATAGGCACTAAAGCGAGTCAGTAACCGTAAGATAACGCGACTGGGTAAGCGTGGTTTGAGTGAAATGCCAAGATGATGCAGTAGTCCAAATAAATAGATGAGGTTGAGTGCAGCTATGACCACTCTCACTGCAATCACGCCAACTATCCCGCCATGTAGCCAAGCGACGAGGGCTGAGCTGATATTAAACAGTATGCCAAATAGACACTCTGATTTTGCTGAGTAATCATAGCGTTGCAATGCTTGCGGTATTACGAGTAGATAGCTCTGCAATTGCGTGAGAAAAAATCCTGCTGCTGCTAAGCGTAAGGCGAGTAATAATTCTTGCTGATTTTCAGTTGAGAGATAAAATAAATGGCGAATGATTAATTCAGCGCTAGCAAATAGAATCACACATCCACAGAGCCCAAGTACGCTATAAAAAATAAAACCGAACCAAAATGTTTCAGAAAATTTTACTTCTTCTTGTTGCGCATGAAATTGCGCTAAATATTTAATCGAACCGGCTGTGAGGTTTAAATCTAATACACCAAAATATCCTACGACTGAGCCTATTAAGGTGATGACACCAAAGCCTTCCATGCCTAAGTAGTGAATTAAGATGGGTACAGTTGCGAGAGCGACTAAGGTGGGGAGCGCTAAACCAGTTAGATTCCAAATTGAATTACGTAGCAGCATAGAGCTTGTTTGACCTGTTTCTAGCTTGCTTTGGAAAAGTTGGTGTAAGTAAGGGCAGTGCGAGTGTAAAACCTAGCAGTAGCATGGTACGAAATTCAATGATGGGTGTGCCTACGAGTAAAGTCGGTAGCCAGAAAAATAAGCCTGCACAACCTGCATCCGCTAGTAAGGCTTGATTGCCTTGATAGTGCGGACGATACTTTTGGTAGCGCCATATAAATGTGATGAATATGGCTGAGAATAAAAGTAATCCGAGCACACCTGTCTTGAGTAAGATATGGCCAAATCCGCTATGCACATAGTCAAATTCACCAAAGTGATAGTCCAAGATATTTTCGAAATCAAAAAACCTTCCCCAGCTACCTAAACCTAATAGCCAATTATCTTGCAGACTGTGGGCTGCTGTTTCTAGTTCATAAAATCGAGGTAGCTCAGTGCTACGGTTAGGTCCAACGTCGTACAGCAGCGATGAGATGAAATCAGTTTTTTCAGAATTAAATTGTAGTCTTTGCTGTGTCACTGTGAAGATAGAAGCCAGCATGATGAGTATGCCTAGTGTTACAAATTGAATTTGTTTTTTCCATGGAAGGCGCCACAATAAGACGCCAAACATCAGTGCTAATCCGATTAAAGATGAACGTCTAAAAGATAAAACAACAGTCAATATTTCAGCGATGAATAAGCCTGAAAGTCCTATTTTCACAGGTAATGAAAGTTTTTTACCTGGCATCCAGAGTAACCATGCGATACAAAATGCAGCAAAAGCAGCGACATAATTATCGGCAATATCAAAATAGACTAATTTGATATCGAGGCTTTCAAAATTTCTATAGGGATTGGTAGGATCGCCATCAAGTAAGAAATAGCGTATCAGTCCATACATACTTCGTAGTGCAGCAATACCGAGTAGGATTAGTAGCGTACGATTTTGTTGTTTGGTGGTGGGATGAGTTACTGCAATCATCCAACTCATGATCAACATATTAATGACATTAATAAAGCCATTCAATCCAAGAATCTTAGCGAGATCTTGACCTGCCATGAGACCAATCATGAGATGCGCCAACATCAAAATCAGAAACAACTGTAGATATTTTGCTAATGGCCAGTTAGGCGTGATTGCTGGTTGCGGGATGAGCGGTTTTTTACTTTGTATGGTGAAAACGATGATGGCAGCTATCCACAGTAACCAATTCAGTAAAGGGAAATACAGTAAGCCAGTGCCACGTGAGTAAATCGTATTTTCTATGTCTAACTGCCCCCAAGTAGAAGCAGGAAATAAAAATAAGATAGCAAGAAAACTTAAGCTTAAGTCATTCGGTCGTTTTATGCACAATAAAAATAAACAGGGAATTGTGAGTATAGCAAAGCAGAGTAATAAATAAAGAGTAGTGGAAGAGAAGGCTTGCATAAAAAAATCGATGCCTAAATTAGGAAGATGTGATTTTTAGATGCTTGATCATGCGCTTGAATTCGCAAGATGTTATTGCGTTATAGCAGTAATGCAGTAATTGAGTAGGTGCTTATGAACTACGCTCTGTCTCAGTAGTATGTGTGAGTAAAGATAGACAACTAGTAATAAGACCTGCTGCTAACAGGTCTACGCTTAAATCGAGTAGCGATGCATTTCTAAATGACAGCATGCTTTGTATGTATTCATCTGTAAGGCTAAGCGCGAGCATGATGCAGATTGTGATGATGAATTTTTCTCGCTTTGGTGAATTAAGTGAGAGGTAGATCAGTGCGGTGAGTAAGCTATAGGCGAGGAAGTGTAAAATTTTATCGTTGATTTTTTCAGTAAGTGCTTGTGCATTACCTGGATAGGATCCTAACGCTAGCATAAACACAAAAAGGGTGATTGCTGCTACAAGATAAGTCCAACGCATTGTTGTCATGTGCAGTCGTATTGTTGCAAGCTTAGTCGTAGAGTCAATTAATGAGTGTGGATTGCATTTAGGATGGAGTCGTAAAATAATCACGGGTATAGCTATGGATTTGTGGATCTAACTGCATACTTTCACTATTTGTCCATCGGTAATGTGCATGTTGATCGGTTGGTAATTTCAGTGAATTTTTATGTATTTTTAATTCATAGGCTAAGGTTATGTAGTGGGTGCTTTGTCCTTGCTCACCTAAAAAATTTTCAGAATAAAAATGTTGGTAAACGCCTTTAAATATTGCCTGTTCTAGATTGAGTGCGCTGCCTAATTCAGTTTGCGTAACACGTATAAACGCGCTAGCTAAGCTTTCATTTTTTCTAATGCGCCCGCCTGGAACAAACCAACATGATTGTGCCGGTGGATTGCTGCGCCAGCCTAATAAATACTCACCTTTTTCATTTTCAACTAAAAGATCGATTGCAATCAGCGGCATATTTTTTACCATGGCTGCAAAATCAGTTGCAGGTAAAAAATCGGATGCTGGTTCGGATGTGGTTTTAAGTTGAGAATTAATAGGCATGGTCATCTTTCCATCCGTAGCATGTAGTCCAGAGTATGATTTTTAAATCCATCCATAAAGACCAATGCTGAATATAGTGAATATCGAATTCTACTCTACGTGCCATTTTTTCTTCTGTATCAGTTTCTCCGCGTAAGCCATGAATCTGTGCCCAGCCTGTTATCCCTGGTTTCACCCTATGTCTTTGCATGTAGAGTGAGACTTTGTCTTTGAATAATTCATTATGTTGTAAAGCATGTGGGCGTGGACCGACTACTGACATTTCACCTTTAAGTACATTAAAAAATTGTGGTAGTTCATCTAAGCTAGTTCGACGAATAAATTTTCCTATCGGTGTGATGCGACTATCATAGCGCGTAGCTTGTTCTAGATAGCTTTTGTTTTGAATATGATTTTTCATACTTCTGAATTTATAAATTTTTATTAATTTTCCATTCATGCCCAGTCGAGTTTGTTGGAAAAATACTGGGCCTGGTGAAGTGATTTTTATGATGATGGCTAAAGTTAAAAATAAAGGCCACAGGCAGAGCAAGACACACAATGAAAAAACTTTATCAAATAATTCTTTTACAAGTCCAGGAATGCCATCTGTTGCCGGTCGATTTAAATCAATCACAGGCATGCCAAAAAGTTGAATAGTTTTATGACTGAGTATGCCTAGCGCACTTGTGTCAGGTATCCATCGTATATCGACTAAAACATTGCACAACAAGTTGCGTATTTTTTGTAGCGTATTGAAATCTGATAAAGGTAGGGCTAACCAGATTTCTTGAATATTATGCTTTTTAACAGCTGCTGGAATGTCTTTTAAATGAGGAATATTCGCTATGTTGGCGGTGGATTCATTTGCTTTATTTGATCCATGAATTGCGCTGACTTCATAGCCCGCCCAATGATGTAGTTGTGCACGTTGATGAATCTCTTTACCGACTGATCCATATCCAATGATGAGGACACGTTTATTCACACAATCAGCATGATTGAGGGTAGCGATAAGCGAGTGGACAACCGGTCGTATTAAAATAATTGCAAGTATAGACAAGCCTGCCCAATAAGCCATCCAGAGTCGTGATAAATCATCTACACCGCGGATTAAAAAACTTAAAATTAAACCGGTCGCAATGACAGCAAAGATGGCAGAAGCAGTAAGTATGAATTGATGACTGATGGTTTTTCCACGCCATGCTTGGTATAAATCAAACTGAGAAAAAATAGCAGGTGAAAGTGCGGTACAAAAATATAAAGTCGTTTGATGTATCTGCGCTAGATCATCGATGGATGTGGAATAGCGTATGAGGGCAGCTAAATGTCCCATGCAATACAACATCAACACATCCAGAATGCGGATTAAGCATTCAGTCTTAGGTGCCTGTGTATTTTCTGATACTTGCATGACATCTGATCGTCTCGATTAAATTACTTATTTTCATTTTTATGTTCTATCTGTCTTCTGATAGAACCTTTATCATCGATACTAGTGTGTAATGGCTTCGCTGATTAATAAGATGTCAGTCAGCTTGGTGCATATCAAGGCAATGAACCAAAAGAATTTGATGCAGCGCACTTTGCGCCGCCTGCAGTGTGATGCGGTGCCGTCCTAATTAACGGGCTTTTTTTAAGTGTTTGGTCAGATGCGATATCATGCGCGGCATGACAAATCCAGACACTCCTAAAGACAATTCGCAAGAGAACGCAGTTAGCTTATATGGGCTAGTTGGGGGCGACGAAAAACTAAGAGAATTAGTTGATCGCTTCTATGATTTAATGGATTTAGAGCCTGAATTTGCTGCGCTACGCGCTATGCACCCTCCTAGCTTAGATGTGTCACGTGACAAGCTCTATCATTTTTTATCAGGTTGGACTGGTGGGCCGGATTTATATACACCACGTTATGGCAATGCTTTTTTGCGAGCGCGGCATTTACCTTTTGCGATTGGTACTTCAGCGCGAGATCAGTGGCTGACTTGTATGGTGTTGGCAATGCAGGAATGTGAGATTAGCGAAGATAAGCAGGATATTTTATTAGAAGCTTTTTTTAGAACAGCAGACTGGATGCGCAATAAGCCAGATAACTAGTTGATTGTTATCGTCTGTTTTAAAGCAGTCCTTCGAATGGAATGATTTCTACACTAGCACCGGCTGCAATATCACCTTGATCATGCTGCAGTATCACCATGCAGTTTGCTTCTGACATAGAGCTGAGTATGCCTGAGCCTTGTGAGCCCGTGATGCGAACTTGTTGTTGGCCTTGCTCATTCATGAATAAAATTCCACGTTGATATTCTGTTCTGCCTGGTTTTTTGCGTATTGCTTGTGCGCTTGTGACCTGCATAGGTTGTATTTCAGTTTTACTGCGACCACTCAGTTGATATAAAGCGGGTCGCACAAAAAAATAAAAAGCCACCATCACTGCAACTGGATTGCCTGGCAAACCAAATAAGACAGCACTATCTTCACCCGATGTGATTTTTCCAAATGCCATAGGCCGTCCTGGGCGCATGGCTATTTTCCAGAACAAGACATACCCTAACTTATGCATTAAGGTGCGTGTGTAATCTGCATCTCCACCAGATACACCACCTGAGGTGAGGATCACATCAGCTAGTTTGCAAGCTTCACGCAATGTAGCTTCTAATGAAATGGGATCATCTTTCACTACACCCAAGTCTATTGGTGTGACGCCCATTTTTTGTAACATACCCTGTATCGTATAGCGATTGCTATCGTAGACACAGCCTTCTGGTAAGGCTTCGCCCAAAGAACGTAATTCATCACCGGTTGAAAAAAACGCAACGCGTAGTTTTCTTTTAACGCTGACTTCAGCAATACCTAATGAAGCGATAAGCCCTAGATCTGCAGGACTGAGTAATTTACCTGCTAAAAGTGCAGGTTTATCTTTGGCGAGATCTTCACCTTTGAGTCGGCGATTGTCTCCTGCTTGAATGTGATGACTAGTGAAAGCTATATATTCTTGTTCTTCTATTTTTTGTAGAGTGACTAATTCTTGTGGAATGACCGTGTTGCACTCATCGGGCATTTGCGCACCCGTCATGATGCGTATGCACTGATTTTCCTGCACTTCGCCATTAAATTTTTTGCCAGCGACGGCAAGCCCAACTACTTGATATTTTGTATTTGTATGATTGCTTAAATCCGCACTACGCAATGCATAGCCATCCATCGCAGCATTGTCATACGCAGGTACATGAATCGGTGAAATGATATCAATGGCAAGAATACGATTTAGCGCATCAGTTAATCCGACGGTTTCATGCTCTTGCAGTGGGAGTAGATGTTGTTGAATCAGAGATTGCACAGTAGCGACGGGCAATCCGTTGCTATGGCCATTTGCTTGCGTTTGTGTGATCTCTGAGAGTGGTGGTTTCAGCATAGACTTACAGAGAGTAATGAAACGCTGTGTGGTGAATTAAACAGTGATGACGAAATCTTTAAACTTAGCCGCCTATATATGACATTTCCACTTTACGAATTGGTTGTGCATGATCGTTGGTTTGACTAGTACGTAGTTCAGAATAGCGATCATCACGTTGTTTCCAAATATGGGAGACTGCTCCAATGATTTGTTCATCCGTGTAGTTGTCACGTAATAGCGCACGTAAATCATGTCCTGCAGTGGCAAATAAGCAGGTAAATAATTTACCCTCGGTAGAGAGTCGTGCACGATTACAGTCACTGCAAAACGCTTGCGTAACACTCGAGATGACACCGACTTCACCAACACCATCGGCATACGCCCATCGTGCTGCAGTTTCACCGGTGTAGTTAGGTTCAATTTCCTTTAATGGCATGATGGCATGAATGCGTCGTATCACTTCAGCTGAAGGAATCACTTCATCCATTTTCCAACCATTCGATGCGCCGACATCCATGTATTCAATAAAACGTAGGATGACAGGTTTATCTTTGAAGTAGCGTGCCATAGGTACGATCTCTTGATCATTCACACCTGCTTTTACTACCATATTGACTTTAATCGATTCTAAACCGACTGCATGCGCTACATCTATGCCGTTGAGTACATCAGAAACAGGAAAGTCCACATCATTCATGCGTTGAAACGTGGTCTCATCGAGTGAATCAAGTGAAACAGTGACGCGTTTTAAACCTGCATCTTTTAATGATTGTGCTTTCTTTGCTAATAAAGAGCCATTGGTGGTCATGGTTAGATCAAGCGGCTTGCCATTCAGTGTGGTCAGGCTAGCTAACATCTCTATCAATTTCTCAATGTTTTTTCTGAGCAGAGGTTCGCCACCAGTGAGACGAATTTTTTCCACACCATGTGCAATGAAAATTTTTGTAATGCGTGTGATTTCTTCAAACGACAATAAAGATTGATGCGGCAGATACGCATAGTCTTTATCGAATATTTCCTTAGGCATGCAATAGACGCAGCGGAAATTACAGCGGTCTGTCACCGAGATGCGTAAATCACGTAAAGGACGCGCTAGTTTGTCAGACAGCAGGCCATTCGCGGCTTCAGGTTGTGCCGGCACGAAAGGCGTCGCATGAGGATAGCGCAGGTCGGCAACTGGGATAAATCGTTGAGTCATTGATAGCTTAGTTCTTCTAGTTTTTTGTTACTGTTTGCGTAAAGTCATGCAAGAGGCAGATAAGATACCACGAGCCCTGCAAGCGCACAGATTGCTATGAGTTTTATGGTGCTGAGTTTGAAGCGCCACAGTGCGAGTGCTGCAAGAATGGCAATACTTATGGAGACTAGATCCCAGTTTACTAGCGGCTGCGATATATGAAAGACATGTTCAGCAAAAAATACCGCCAGACTGAGAATCACACCCACCACCGCTGCAGAGATGGCTGTGAGTGGTGCGGTAAATTTAATGTTATTTCTGGTTGCTTCCACCAAAGGTGCACCGGCTAAGATAAAAATAAACGAAGGTAGGAAGGTAAAAAATGTAGCGACTGTGGCACCGGCTACGCCAGCTAACAATAAATGACTCGCTCCGAAAATTTCTTTACTCCAGCCACCGACAAAACCCACAAATGCCACGATCATAATTAATGGACCAGGTGTGGTTTCACCTAATGCCAGTCCATCTATCATTTGTTCAGGACTTAACCATTGAAAATGCGTGACCGCTCCTTGATAGACATAAGGCAGTACGGCATAGGCTCCACCAAATGTGAGCATGGCTGCTTTCGTAAAAAACCAGCTCATTTGTGTAAGCGTATGTGTCCATCCTGTTAGAGCTATTAGTATTCCCCACACACTCAGTCCTAGTGCGAGACCGACTCCAACCACGATGAAAAATTTTCGCCACATAAATTGCGCATGATCTGGTGAGATGGTGTGGTCATCAATCAGTGCAGGACCAGATGATTTTTTGCTTGCGCTATGTGCAATACCTAGTTGAAATTGATCTGGTAAGACACGACTACCAACCACTCCAAATAAAGCTGCAATGAACACAATAAAAGGAAAGGGACATTGAAACAGAGTGATGGCTATGAAGGCCAGACCAGCGATACTTATTAACCAGCGATTTTTTAAGCTGCGTGAACCTATACGCATAGCCGCTGCTAAAACAATCACGACTATGGCAGGTTTAATGCCGAAGAGGATGCCAGCAATAACAGGAAGATCACCAAAGGAAAGATAAATCCACGAGAGTGCAATCAGCATGATGAGTGATGGTAAAACAAATAATATACCGGCGATGATGCCACCGATTGAGCGGTGCATGAGCCAGCCTATGTACACAGCTAATTGCATAGCCTCAGGGCCAGGTAACAACATGCAGTAATTGAGTGCATGTAAAAAACGTTGTTCAGATATCCAACGTTTACGTTCCACTAAATCTGTATGCATTAATGCGATTTGACCTGCGGGACCACCAAAGCTAATGAATCCGAGTTTTAACCAATACCAGAAAGCTGCAGTCAGACTGACTGCAGCCGGTGCTTCTGGTGTTGCCTCATGCTGTGATGCATTCATTACATGTTGGGATAATTAGGGCCGCCGCCACCTTCTGGTGTGACCCACACAATATTTTGTGTTGGATCTTTGATGTCACAGGTTTTGCAATGCACGCAGTTTTGCGCATTGATTTGTAATTTATCTTCACCTTCTTCACTGCGCACATATTCATACACACCTGCTGGACAGTAGCGTGATTCTGGACCTGCATAACGTGCCAGATTCACATTCACAGGTAGTGCAGCATCTTTTAATGTGAGATGAGCAGGCTGATGTTCAGTGTGATTAGTGTTGGAAATAAAAACAGAAGTGAGTCGATCAAAAGTGAGTTTGTTATCAGGTTTTGGATAAGTTATCGTTGTGCATTCTGCGGCAGGCTTTAAGCATTCATGATCTGCATGCGTATGATGCAATGTCCATGGTGCTTTGCCTCTGAACAGGACTTGATCTATGCCCACCATCAGAGTACCTGTGTAAAGACCTTTACTCATCCACGGTTTGAAGTTGCGAGCTACGTGTAATTCTTCATGCAACCATGATTGTTCAAATGCTTTGGAATAGGCAGTGAGTTCATCTTGCGCACGACCTGCATCGAGTGCATCAAAGGCTGCTTGCGCTGCCAACATGCCGCTTTTAATTGCAGCATGACTTCCTTTAATGCGGCTTGCATTTAAAAAGCCTGCATCGCAACCAATTAATGCACCACCAGGGAAGGTGAGTTTAGGTAAAGATTGCAAACCACCTGCAGTAATGGCACGTGCACCATAGGAGAGTCGTTTGCCGCCTTCAAAAAAACCTCGAATAGCGGGATGGGTTTTATAGCGCTGAAATTCTTCAAATGGTGAGAGATACGGATTTTCATAGGCGAGTCCTACGACATAGCCAACCGCAACTTGATTATTTTCTAGATGATAGAGGAATGATCCGCCATAAGTGCTGTTATCCAATGGCCAGCCTGCAGTGTGTATGACTAAACCTTGTTGATGTTTTGCAGGATCGATTTCCCATAATTCTTTTAAACCTATGCCATAGGTTTGTGGATCGCGACCTTTATCAAGTTGATAGCCGCTAATCAGTTGCTTACCTAAATTACCACGCGCACCTTCTGCAAACAGAGTGTATTTAGCGCGCAATTCCATACCGAGTTGAAATGCATCAGTAGGTTTACCGTCTTTATCGACTCCCATATTGCCGGTCGCAACTCCGACTACAGCGCATTGTTCGTCATATAAAATTTCAGCGGCCGCAAAGCCAGGGAAAATTTCCACACCGAGTGCTTCTGCTTGTTGACCTAACCAACGCACTACATTACCGAGTGAGATGACGTAATTACCATGATTTTGAAAACAGCCCGGCAACATCCAGTTCGGTGTTTTTATGGAACCGGTTTCAGTTAAAAACAGAAAGCGATCTTCTGTGACCGGTGAGTTGAGTGGTGCGCCACGTTCTTTCCAATCCGGTATGAGTTCAGTTAGTGCTTGTGGATCCATGACTGCACCGGACAAAGTGTGCGCGCCGAGTTCTCCACCTTTTTCTAATACGCAAACAGTGATTTCTTTATTTTGCCACGCTGCTAGTTGTTTGAGTTCGATTGCAGCTGATAAGCCTGCAGGACCGCCGCCAACGATGACGACGTCATATTCCATCGCTTCGCGTGGACCAAATTGCTCTAAGAATTGGGGATTTTGACTGGGGCTCATAATAGCTAGAAATAATGAATGATGACTGCGAAAAAAATACGTGTCTAACTAAATAGTAGTCACAGGACAAGCTTAATGTCACCTTTTTTATCGCCTTTTCTGACGGCTTTAAACAGGGGATTTATGTAATGATACGGGCTTCTTGAATTTAGGCCAAAACTTCATTGGGAGAAATCGTGAGTACAGAAGTCAATTTCAGCGGAAAAGTCGCTTTTGTAACGGGTGCATCGAGTGGTTTAGGGTCGCGATTCGCTAAGGTTTTAGCCGATGCGGGTGCCCAAGTGGTGTTGGCAGCTCGCCGTACTGAGCGTCTTAAAGAGTTGCGTGCAGAAATTGAAGCCAGTGGTGGAGCAGCGCATGTGGTGCAGTTGGATGTGACGGATTACGCCAGCATTAAATCCGCCTTGGCACACGCTGAGACAGAAGCGGGGCATATTGATATTTTAGTGAATAACTCTGGTGTCTCTAGCACGCAGCGTTTAGTGGATGTGACGCCAGAAGATTATGCGCATGTGATGGACACGAATTTGCGCGGTGCATTTTTTGTGGCGCAAGAAGCAGCCAAACGCATGATACAGCGCGCTAAAGCTGAGCCGCATCGTCAACATCGCATTATCAACATAGCTTCGGTGGCTGGTTTGCGTGTGTTATCGCAAATTGGTGTGTACTGCATGAGTAAAGCGGGTGCAGTACAAATGACGAAAGCAATGGCGTTGGAGTGGGGACGCTATGGCATCAATGTGAATGCGATTTGTCCCGGTTATATTGAAACTGAAATTAATCGTGAATATTTTCATAGCGAAGGCGGACAGAAGCTGATTGATATGTTGCCGCGCAAACGTGTTGGTCGTCCTGAAGATTTAGATGGTTTATTGTTGTTATTGGCATCGGATGAATCGCGTTTCATCAATGGCGCGATCATGACCGCTGATGATGGTATGGCAGCGTTCTAATGAAAGAGGGATACGCATTAGTGCATCGTTATCGAACCAGCATACGTTGGGGTGATATGGATGCGATGGGACATGTTAACAATACGATTTATTTTCGCTATTTGGAACAAGCGCGTATTGAATGGTTTCTTGCTATGGATTGCCCACCTGATCCTAGCGGTATAGGTCCAGTGATTATTAGTGCGCATTGCACATTTTTAAAACAACTACGTTTTCCTGGTGAGATTGAAATCATCACGAGCATAGGTGAATTTGGAAGATCAAGCTTTCATACTCAACATGAGATTCGTCGTGTAGATGATCTACATACGTTAGCTGCCGAAGGTGGTTCTAAAGTAGTGTGGGTGGATCAACGATTAGAAAAATCTTGTGCCTTGCCAGAAGAAATGCGTGCGCGTTTACTGCAACCGATTAATTAACTGAATGTGATTCATATTTTTAATACCCTACTTGTCACTTGCTGCAGACGCATCTAAGCTATGTGGCTAAGTGGTATTTGCTAGATTTGTTTAAATAAGGACTTTCATGAAAAAAGTATTTCCTAATGCAGCCGCTGCTCTGGCTGGCATCGTGCAAGACGGTCAGACTATTGCCGTTGGCGGTTTTGGTTTGTGCGGCATTCCAGAAGCATTGATTGCCGCTTTAAGAGAATCTGGCGTACAAAATTTAACGGCAATTTCCAATAATGCTGGAGTTGATGGTTTTGGTTTAGGCCAGTTACTTGCTACACGTCAGATTAAAAAAATGATTGCTTCTTATGTCGGTGAAAACAAAGAATTTGAGCGTCAGTTTTTAGCGGGTGAATTAGAACTGGAATTTACACCGCAAGGCACGTTGGCAGAAAAACTGCGTGCGGGTGGTGCAGGTATTCCTGCATTTTTCACCAAGACGGGTGTGGGTACTGTGGTCGCTGAAGGTAAAGAGATACGTGAGTTTGATGGTGAAAAATATGTGATGGAACGTTCACTCGTTGCTGACATCTCTTTAGTTAAAGCTTGGAAGGCTGATCCAACTGGTAATCTGATTTTTCATAAAACTGCGCGCAACTTTAATCCAAATGTGGCGATGGCAGGCAAGATCACGATTGTGGAAGTGGAAGAGATTGTCGCTAAAGGCGAACTAGATCCAGATGCAATTCATACACCGGGTATTTTTGTACATCGTATCGTTGTCAATGCGCATCCAGAAAAGCGCATAGAGCAGCGCACGATTAGTGCAAGTTAATTTCGGATTAATTCAGAATAAGAGTGGAGAAACAGCATGGCATGGACACGTGAACAAATGGCTGCACGTGCAGCACAAGAATTAGAAGATGGTTTTTACGTTAACTTAGGAATAGGTTTACCTACCTTGGTAGCGAACTATGTTCCGAAAGATATAGAAGTGTGGCTGCAATCAGAAAATGGTTTGTTGGGCATAGGACCTTTCCCGACTGAAGATAAGATAGATCCTGATTTAATCAATGCAGGTAAACAAACAGTGACTGCATTGCCTGGCTCTTCAATTTTCAGTTCTGCAGATTCATTTGCGATGATACGCGGCGGTAAAGTGAATATTGCGATTCTAGGTGCGATGCAAGTTTCTGAGCGCGGTGATTTAGCGAATTGGATAATCCCTAGAAAAATGGTCAAGGGTATGGGCGGTGCGATGGATTTAGTCGCAGGTGTGAAGCGTGTGGTGGTGTTGATGGAACATGTGGCACGTGCAAAAGATGGATCGCTTTCTCATAAATTACTCAAAGAATGCACATTGCCATTGACTGGTGTGGGAGTGGTTGATCGCATCATTACGGATCTTGCTGTTTTAGATGTGACTGAGCAGGGTTTGAAATTAGTAGAGCTAGCTGATGGTGTGACGAAAGAAGAATTGATTGCTGCTTCTGATTGCCCGATTCATTAAGATAGTGCAGTGTGATGTGAAATAAAATTGTTGGTGTTAAAAAAGCCTGACAGATTACATCTGTCAGGCTTTTTTATTTTCTACATTTTTTCTGCTTGAGCTTGAATCTTTTATGAAATTTAATTTTGTTAAGTTTAAATAAATAAAAAATAAATTTTTCGATAAGCGAATGCGTAATTCTATTAGTGAAAGTTTTTTAATTTTCCAATCGGATTACTAATTTTTATTTTCATTGTGAAGATAAATGAGAATACTCCTACAAGAGCAAAAGAATCGCATTGATAATTATGAAAATTTTTTTTAAGAAATTGAATAATGGCGAATCATTTTTTATATTCTTGGTGAGCGAGGTGATGCAGTGAAAAATCATGTGGTGGTAGGAGTCAAGGCGAATAAAAAAAATCTTAAAGAAAGTGCGAGTGCCTATCCTGATAATCAGCAAGCTGTTGCTTGTACTAGAATTTTAACGCCTATGTATCAACCTCCTAGTACCGCTAAGATTAAGGCTAGACTTTATGTGGATGATCAAGGTTTGTATTTATTAGAATATTTTGGTGAAAAACATCTCTCTAGTTGTTGCGACGATATTGATGTCTCTAAAGTGACTGCGGCATGGGTAGCGGCATGGGCAGCTGAATTAACAACTTTATCCAATTACACTTTTCATGCAATTTTAGCGATACAGTCTAGAGAGGTAGCGCTGACTTTTGAATTAGCTTCATCAAAGTTGATGGTAATGGCACGCTCTAAAATGCAGTTAGCCCATAATAAAAAAATGACGCGGTTGACTTTGCGCTTACCTAAAAAATCAAGCCGTAGTAGTAAGGCGAAATAAATATTCTGTTTCCCCCACTTGTAAATCTTGCGGCCATCTTGTTTTACTCGTTCCTCCCTTAGGTGGCAAGGTGAGTTATTACGGAAGTTTTATCTTGTAAAGATAGATGCTATGCAGACAAGCTTCATGAGAGAATTGAAACACTGCCCAATATGAGGCGGTGATTAAAATCATGAAAATTTCCAACTAGCGCAGGATGATACCTATGAGCCCATTTCAAATAAAAACAGTGCAGTGTCTATCTCCTGCGGGCCTACACAACATGGCTTATAAGGAATGGGGCGATCCAAAAAATCCTGCTGTCTTGCTGTGTGTGCATGGTGTGACAAGAGTGTCGGATGATTTTGATGCATTGGCAGCGGTGATGTCGGATCGTTATCGTGTGATTTGTCCGGATGTGGTGGGTCGAGGACGCTCTTCTTGGCTAGCTAATCCACTTGGCTATCAATTGCCACAATATGTGAGCGATATGGTGACATTGATAGCGCGGCTTGATGTGGCGCAAATAGATTGGTTTGGTACTTCCATGGGCGGTTTGATAGGTATGGGTGTTGCAGCATTAAAAGACAATCCAATTCGTAAGTTGTTACTTAATGACATAGGCCCCACGATTAACTATGCTGCATTAATGCGCATTGCTGAGTACATGGGCAAGGAAGTGCGGTTTCCTACATTTGAAGCTGGTGTCGATTACATACGCACTATCGCTGCTCCTTTTGGTCCGCACAGTGATGAGCAGTGGCACAAACTTGCTGGTGATGTTTTGCGTGAGCAAAAAGATGGTCAGTGGATTCGTCATTATGATCCCGCGCTTGCTCTAGCATTTAGTTCATTCACTCAAGAGAGTGCGGCGCAAAGTGAAACAGCACTGTGGGCGGTTTATGATGCAATTCAATGTCCTGTCTTACTCGTGCGTGGTAGTGAGTCAGATTTACTGAGTCGTGAAACAGCAAATTTAATGACAAAACGTGGTCCACGTGCTGCGCTGACGGAGTTGGCGGGCATAGGTCATGCACCTACATTTATGCAGCCTGAACAAATTGCACTAGCGCGTGATTTTTTTATCGCCTAACAAAAAGTTAGAAGATGGTTTCTTTTCAAGTTAATGATCAGAATGAACAACTGACTGCAGGTTTGCGGGCTGAAGATGCCGCGCGCTTACTCGAAACATTTAGCTTCGTTGATTCCTATTACTTAAACAAAGTTGTACCCACGGGGCAGGATGTACTTGCCTTCACACGTAGTGTAGTCAGTTGCCTAGCTTCTTTGAATGCAGATATTGATACGCGCATTGCAGGTGTGTTGTTTGAATTGCCGCATCTAGATGAAAAGCACACTGCATTAATCGAGTCGCACTTTGGAAAAGAGATTGCGGATTTAGTCACGGGTATTCGTCAGCTCATGCGCTTACATGAAGCGGCAAGCGTGCAGCAAGAAAATAATAAAACTAAGCATCATGCGGTGAATCAGATTGAAACCTTACGCAAAATGACGCTAGCTATGGCGACGGATATGCGTGTGGTGTTGGTTAGATTGAGTTCGCGTCTTGCTACCTTGCGTTACTTCGCCGAGCAAAAACGGGAAGATGACACTACCTTGCGTTATGCCCGAGAAAGTTTTGAGCTCTATGCCCCACTTGCCAATCGTTTAGGTATCTGGCAGTTGAAATGGGAACTGGAAGATTTGTCATTTCGTTTTGTCGATCCTACTTCCTATAAAAAAATTGCAAAAATGTTGGAAGAGCGTAGGGTGGAGCGTGAAATTTTTGTGGATGCAGCGATTGCGCGACTCAAAGCAGAAATGAAATCTGCTGGCATACGCGCTGATGTATTTGGGCGACCTAAACACATCTATAGCATCTGGAGCAAAATGCAAGGCAAGGATTTGGATTTCTCACGTTTGCATGATGTACGTGCTTTTAGGGTGATTGTGGATGATGTGAAGACTTGTTATGCCGTTCTAGGCATAGTGCAAAATATTTGGACATCCATGTCTGAAGAGTTTGATGATTACATCGCGCGTCCTAAAGTCAATGGCTATCAATCATTGCACACAGTCGTAATGGCAGAAGATGGTCGCACGCTTGAGGTACAAATTCGTACCCATGAGATGAATCATTTTGCTGAATATGGTGTGGCTGCACATTGGCGCTATAAAGAAGGATCGGGTAACTCAACCAAACAAAGAGATGATGAAAAAATAGCGTGGCTAAGACAACTACTCGCATGGAAAACCGAAATGGTGGATGTGGTGGTGAGTCAGGATGAAAGTCAGAGTGATAAGCAAAATGAGCCGCAGGATGAGAGTGAGCGTGCATGGGTGCAGCAGCTTAAATCAGCCAAACTCAATGACAGAATTTATGTATTAACTCCACAAGCTCGCGTACTTGAATTGCCAGCGCAGGCTACGCCGATTGATTTTGCATATCAATTACACAGTGATGTAGGTCATCGCTGTCGTGGTGCAAAAATTGATGGTGTGATGGTGCCGTTAAATACACCATTAAAAAATGGTCAGACGGTAGAAATCTTAACGGCTAAAGGTGAAGCTGCTGCTAGTGGTTCTGCTGGTCCTTCACGTGATTGGTTGTCTGATGGATTTGCCGCTAGTGCGCGCACACGTTCAAAAATTCGTGCATGGTTTAATGCAATTGAAGAAGCAGAAACGCTTGCGCATGGCCGTGCCTTAATTGAAAAAACCTTGCAACGCGAGGGTAAGACAGCAGTCAATTTAGAAGATTTAGCGAATCGTTTAGATTTTCAAAAGCTAGATGATTTTCTGTTAGCTGTTGGTAAAGATCGCTTGAGTTTACGTTTAGTAGAACAAGCGCTACATGCTGATGATAATCAGGTCGCACTCGCTGTGAATCCAGATAGTGTTGTAGTGGCGCGTAAGAGTCGTGCTTCGAGCGTGACGCAAGGTGCTAAGTCTGGTGTGTTGGTGTTGGGTAGTGAAGGCTTGTTAACGCAAATGGCACGTTGCTGTAAGCCTGCACCTCCCGATCCTATTGTTGGTTTTATCACGCGTGGTAAAGGCATCTCAATCCATCGCACAAGTTGTAAAAATTTTGCTCAAATGCAGTTGCGCGCACCAGAGCGCATTATTCAAACTGATTGGGGTCAATCGCATGCTGATACGGTGTATCCAGTTGATGTGTTTGTGCTTGCGATGGATAGACAAGGTTTGTTAAGAGACATCTCTGATATTTTTTTACGTGAAAAAATTAATGTCATTGGAGTTGCAACACAAAGTAGTAAGGGGCATGCGCATATGTCTTTTACTGGTGAGATTTCTTCGACTGATCAACTGCAACGTGCGCTCAATTTGATATTAGATATACAAGGCGTCATGCAGGCAAAAAGGCAGTAAGTAAGGTGTGAACATCGTTTTCGTGAGCGGTCAGTGGCGCTTCTATAGAAAAGACGGCTATAATCTCGGTTCTTTAGGCGCGTAGCTCAGCTGGTTAGAGCACTACCTTGACATGGTAGGGGTCGTTGGTTCGAGTCCAATCGTGCCTACCAACACAATACTGCAGGCTTTTTATAAGAGCGAGAAAGGCATCTGGTTATGACACCGCGAACTAGCAACTTACAGCTGTTCTCAGGAATCTAGTCGGGTACTCTTTTTTTGCAGTGAGAAAGCGCGGCTAGTCCGCGTTTTTTTTCGTCCGCAATTGATGGCGGCATTTCTTTAAAGGCAGGAGTAGATCATGGTTGTAGTGCGACTTCCCGATGGTTCAGAGCGAGAGTTTGATTCCCCCGTTACGGTGGCACAGGTTGCTGCTTCAATAGGTGCTGGCCTTGCTAAAGCTGCGTTAGCTGGCAAGGTCGATGGTCAATTGGTAGATACCTCATATCTCATAGAAAACAAGTGTGATTTAGCGATCGTCACTGACAAAGATGCCGATGGTTTGGAAGTGATTCGTCACTCCACCGCGCATTTACTGGCGTACGCAGTCAAAGAATTATTTCCCGATGCGCAGGTGACCATAGGCCCTGTGATCGATAATGGTTTTTACTATGACTTTTCTTACAAGCGTCCTTTTACACCGGAAGATCTTGAGACTATAGAAAAGAAAATGGCGGAACTGGCGAAAAAAGATGAGCCAGTCAGTCGCAAGGTATTGCCACGTGATGAAGCGATTGCGTATTTCAAATCGATAGGTGAAGCTTATAAAGCTGAACTGATTGCATCGATTCCTGCTGGTGAGGATGTCTCTTTATACACCGAGGGTAAATTTACAGATTTATGTCGTGGCCCTCACGTGCCCTCAACTGGTAAGTTAAAAGTATTCAAGTTGATGAAATTAGCTGGTGCTTACTGGCGCGGTGATTCTAAGAATGAAATGCTGCAACGTGTATATGGCACTGCTTGGGCGAAAAAAGAAGAGCAAGATGCTTACTTACATATGTTGGAAGAAGCTGAGAAACGTGACCATCGTAAGTTAGGACGTCAGTTAGATTTATTCCATTTTCAAGAAGAAGCACCGGGTTTGATTTTCTGGCATCCAAAAGGCTGGACTGTCTGGCAGCAGGTGGAGCAGTACATGCGTCATGTGTATCAAGACAATGGTTATCAAGAAGTGAAGGCGCCGCAGATTTTGGATCGTTCTTTGTGGGAGAAATCCGGTCATTGGGATAACTACAAAGACAATACGTTCACCACCGAGCCTGAAAATCGTGCCTATGCATTGAAGCCTATGAATTGCCCAGGTCATGTGCAGATCTACCGCTCGAATATGCATTCTTATCGCGAGCTACCACTGCGTTACGGTGAGTTTGGTCAATGTCATCGCAATGAACCCTCTGGTTCTTTGCACGGCATGATGCGGGTGCGGGGTTTTACCCAAGATGATGGCCATATTTTCTGCACCGAAGATCAAATCTTGGATGAGTGCGTGGCTTTTACCGCTTTGCTGCAAAACGTTTACCGCGATTTTGGATTTAATGAAGTGATTTACAAAGTCGCTACCCGTCCTGAGAAGCGGGTAGGCTCAGATGAATTATGGGATAAGGCTGAGAATGCGCTAATTGAATCCCTCAAACGTTCCGGATGTGAATTTGAAATTTCGCCGGGTGAAGGCGCGTTCTATGGACCTAAGGTGGAATACACACTCAAAGATGCGATTGGTCGTACGTGGCAATGCGGCACGATACAAGTGGATTTCTCTATGCCTGTGCGCTTAGAGGCGGAATATGTAGCAGAAGATAACTCGCGCAAAGTCCCTGTCATGCTGCATAGAGCGATCTTAGGTTCGCTTGAACGTTTTATAGGTATGTTGATTGAAAACCATGCAGGTGCCTTGCCATTATGGCTAGCTCCAGTACAAGTTAGCATTTTGAATATATCGGATGCGCAAGCTGATTATGCGCAATCGGTAGCGCAAAACCTGAAAAAACAAGGGTTTAGAGTGCAAACCGATTTGCGTAACGAGAAAATAACCTATAAAATACGCGAGCATTCTGTACAAAAGCTTCCTTACATTCTTGTTGTGGGTGATAAGGAAAGAGATGCAAACACAGTGGCCGTGCGTGCGAGAGGTAATGTCGATCTTGGCGTTATGTCAGTCGACAATTTGGCGCAACGTCTCCATCAGGAGATTGCTGCCAAGGCCTGACGGATCTGCCGTCGGGTTTCCTTGTCGTAGGAGCACGGCTTGTTTATTGGATTTTTGAGGATACTGCAATAGCTACTGATAAGTCGCACCGTATTAACGGTGAAATAACCGCCCCCCAGTTACGCCTTGCTGGCGTTGAAAATGAACCACTGGGTATAGTGAGTCTGTCTGAGGCATTCCGTTTAGCTGAAGAAGCTAACGTTGACCTAGTTGAAATCGCTCCTACCGCTGAACCTCCTGTCTGTCGCTTAATGGATTATGGCAAGTTCAAGTATCAGGAGCAAAAAAAGGCTCACGAAGCTAAGCTCAAACAAAAGGTTGTGCTGGTTAAAGAGGTGAAGTTTCGTCCGGGTACCGATGATGGCGATTACAACATCAAGTTGCGTAACCTAATCAAGTTTCTTGAAGACGGCGACAAAACCAAGATCACTTTGCGTTTCCGTGGTCGTGAGATGGCGCATCAGGAATTTGGTATGCGTGTTTTAGAGCGCTTAAAAGTAGATCTGGAACCACATGGTCAGATCGAGCAGTTTCCTAAGATGGAAGGTCGCCAAATGGTGATGGTGTTGGCGCCTAAGAAAAAGAAATAAGATCTAAAAAGTAGATTTGATTTAGTTTTTTGATAGAATCCGCGCTCCCGTTGAAATTTGACGGGAGATGCAAGATACGATGGACTCGATTTCATCGTTTATACAAGTGAGAACAGGCATCCAAGAGCAACTTTTTGTTGCCACCTGCAATCATCAAAAAATGGAGCTGCCCAATAGGGCAGATGTTGTTATGCCAAAAATGAAAACTAAGAGCAGCGCGAAGAAACGCTTTCGCGTTCGTCCCGGTGGTACTGTCAAACGTGGTCAAGCTTTCAAGCGCCACATTCTGACCAAGAAATCAACCAAGAATAAACGTCATCTGCGCGGTGCAGTCGGTGTCCATGAAACAAACATGGATTCGATACGCGCAATGATGCCTTTCGCTTAACCTCACTCTTCTATAAGGAGCTACCATGCCAAGAGTAAAACGTGGGGTCACAGCAAGGGCCCGTCATAAAAAAGTACTAAACGCAGCCAAAGGCTATCGCGGTCGTCGCAGTAAAGTATTCCGTATTGCTAAGCAAGCAGTGATGCGTGCTGGTCAATATGCTTACCGTGACCGTCGTAATAAAAAGCGTGTATTCCGTGCATTGTGGATTACGCGTATCAACGCTGCTTCACGTGAACATGGTCTGACATACAGCGTGTTTATGAACGGTTTAAAGCGTGCTGAAATCGCATTAGATCGTAAAGTGTTAGCGGATATGGCAGTGATGGACAAGCCTGCATTCGCAGCAATCGTCAATCAAGTCAAGGCAAGAATCGCAGCATAAATACTCACAGTGTTTGCTGCCTTAAACAGTAAACACAGGGTGAGAAAGCGGGGCAGAGGCTAAGCACCTGTGCCCCGTTTTTCTTCAGATGACTGCCATCGATATTAAAAGATTTTGAGCGGAAGACTGCATGAGCTCTTTGGAACAACTCGTCAAATCTGCACAGGAAGATTTTCAGGCTGCGACTGATTCTGCAGCGCTGGAAAACGCCAAAGCAAAATATCTGGGTAAGACCGGACAGATTACTGCGCAAATGAAAGAGCTCGGTGAATTGAGCCCTGATGAGCGTCGTAGTCGTGGTGCTGTCATCAATCAAGCTAAAGAGCAGATTGAGTCCTTACTTACTGCTCGTCGTGATGCTTTAGCCAACGCACAATTACAAGAACGTTTGAATGCAGAAGCGATTGACGTCACGTTGCCGGGTCGTGGCAGAAGTAGTGGTGGTCTGCATCCTGTGATGCGCTCATGGCAGCGTATAGAAGAGATTTTTGGATCGATAGGTTTCGATGTAGCCGATGGTCCTGAAATCGAAAACGATTGGACGACTTTCACTGCACTGAATAGCCCTGAAAATCATCCTGCTCGTTCTATGCAAGATACGTTTTATGTCGATGCACCGGATAGCACTGGCAAGCCTTTGTTATTACGTACGCATACCAGTCCTATGCAAGTGCGTTATGCACGCATGAACAAACCTCCGATTAAAGTGATTGCCCCAGGTCGTACCTATCGTGTAGATAGCGACGCAACGCATTCACCTATGTTTCATCAGGTTGAGGGATTGTGGATAGATACCGATATCAGCTTTGCTGACTTAAAAGGTGTGTACCTCAATTTCATACAGGCGTTTTTTGAAACCGATGATTTGCAAGTACGTTTCCGCCCTTCCTATTTTCCGTTTACAGAACCATCTGCTGAAATCGATATCGCATTTGGTCATGGTCCTTTAAAAGGACGCTGGTTAGAAGTCTCAGGTGCGGGACAAGTGCATCCTTCTGTCTTACGCAATATGGGTTTAGATCCAGAAGAGTTCATTGGTTTTGCATTTGGTTCTGGCATTGAGCGCTTAACCATGCTGCGTTACGGCATCAATGATTTACGTCTTTTCTATGAAGGCGATTTACGCTTTCTGAAGCAATTTAACTAACACGGTCTCTTCATGCAATTCTCAGAGAAATGGCTGCGTACCATGGTCAATCCGAAGCTGACATCGGATGAGTTGGCACACACACTGACTATGGCCGGACTTGAAGTCGAAGAGTGTGAGCCTGTTGCACAGGCTTTTTCTGGTGTGGTGGTAGCGAAGGTATTAGAAGTAACTCCTCATCCGAATGCAGATCGCTTGCGTGTATGTCGCGTTGATGCCGGCACTGGCACCTTGCTACAAATTGTGTGTGGCGCACCGAATGTGAGAGAAGGTTTGCATGTGGTGTGTGCAGTGGCAGGCGCTAAGCTACCACCGGGTGAAGATGGTAAGCCGTTTGAAATTAAAGTAGGTCAATTACGTGGTGTGGAATCACAAGGCATGTTGTGTTCTGCGCGTGAATTGAAATTATCCGAAGAGAATAGTGGTTTGATGGAGTTGCCTGATAGCGCACCGGTCGGACAAAATTTCCGTGATTACTACGCACTCAATGATTTGAAATTCACGATTAAGCTCACACCGAATAAAGCAGATTGTTTATCCGTGTTGGGTGTGGCGCGTGAAGTGGCTGCATTAACAGGCGTGCCTTTGCAAACTCCCGTTATCAATGCCATGCCTGTGACATCGCAAGAAATTTTGCCAGTTAAGGTCAGTGCACCTGATTTATGCGGACGTTTTTCTGGTCGTGTGATTCGTGGTTTGAATGCCCATGCTGCGACGCCTGATTGGATGAAGCAGCGCTTAGAGCGCAGTGGTCAACGTCCTATCTCTGCATTGGTGGATATTTCTAATTATGTGATGTTGGAGTTAGGACGTCCTACGCATGTATTTGATCTCGATAAAATTCATGGTGGTCTAGAAGTGCGTTGGGCTAAGCCAGGTGAGTCATTAAAGCTATTGAATGGTAATACGGTTGAGCTTGATAGTTGGGTAGGTGTAATTACAGATGATCGCGCAGTAGAGTCTCTTGCAGGCATTATGGGTGGTGATGCAACTGCGGTATCGTTAGATACAAACAATATTTATTTAGAAGCAGCGTTCTGGTGGCCGCAGGCTATACAGGGCAGAGCACGTCGCTTTAATTTTTCAACGGATGCAGCTCATCGGTTTGAACGCGGTGTGGATTATGCAACCACGGTTGAACACATTGAACGCATTACATCACTCATTGTTGAAATTTGTGGTGTAGCAGGACAAACCGTTATTGGTCCTGTTGATGATCAGATTGTTAATCTACCTAAACGCACTCCAGTGAGCTTGCGTGTAGCCAGAGCCAGCAAGGTAATTGGTATTCCATTCACACAGGAACAGATTGCCGATATTTTTACGCGCTTAGGTTTGGAGCATACCTTTGAAGCAGGTGTATTTAAAGTGACAGCGCCTAGCTATCGATTTGATATTGAAATCGAAGAAGATTTGATTGAAGAAATCGCGCGTGTGTATGGTTTTGAAAATATTCCTACTCTGCCTCCTGTCGCTGCGCAAACTATGCGTATTCCTCCTGAAAATAAACGTTCTTTGTTTACAGTACGTAGACAATTAGCTGATTTAGATTATCAAGAGGTGGTGAATTTTAGTTTTGTGGAAGCAGACGCTGAGAAAAATTTTGCAGGTAATGTCGATCCAATTAAATTACTTAATCCAATTGCAAGCCAAATGAGTGTGATGCGATCACAACTCATCAGTGGTTTGGTGGCAAATGTGCGTTACAACATCAATCGTCAGCAAAGTCGTGCGCGATTATTTGAGGTTGGAGCAATTTATTTAAAAAATGCTGCAGCTGTTGATGGTCCACTCGATGTCGCAGGATTTAATCAGCCCAAGCGTGTTGCTGCTTTAGCTTACGGACCACTCGTAGAAGAGCAATGGGGTATGGAGAGCCGTAAGGTAGATTTCTTTGACCTAAAAGCAGATCTAGAAATGCTATTTGCGCCAAAAGTGTTGAAATTTATAACATCGACGCATCCCGCTTTACATCCAGGACGTGCAGCAAGTGTCTGGCTTAATAATAAAGAAATAGGTTTGATTGGTGAGTTGCATCCACGCTTGCAACAAGAACTAGAGCTTCCTCACAGTCCTGTCATTTTTGAAATAGATGCGATTGCGTTGCAAGAAAGAGATGTGCCCATATACAGTGAAATATCAAAATTCCCTGCAGTAGTGCGTGATTTAGCATTAGTTGTTAAACAATCGGTAAATGTACAAAGCATCATCGATACTTTTGTTGATCAAAGCAAAACAAATGCTGTATGTCGATTCATGCAACACATTGTTTTCTTTGATGAATATAGAGGAAAAGGTTTAGAAATTGATGAAAAAAGTCTTGCTTTCCGTATTACCTTGCAAGATACTGAATCAACATTGCAAGATGAGTCGGTAGAGGCAGCAATGGCAGTTTTTATCGATAGTGTTCAAAAAAAGCATCAAGCAAAACTGCGTCAATAAAGCAGTCGCAAAGAGATAATAATGAACCACAGTACTCCAGTTGAATTGCAATCCGTTTTTGCTGCAGATCTAGGTCGTGCCATGCTTGTGACTGAGGCTCGCTCACGTTTAGAAAAAGATTTGCCTACGCTGACTAAAGCAGAGCTTGCTGAACTATTGTTTGAGCAAGTTGGTTTGAATAAGCGTGAAGCTAAAGATATGGTCGAAACTTTTTTTGATGAGATTCGTGACGCACTTGAGCGCGGTGAATCAGTCAAGCTTTCTGGTTTTGGAAATTTTCAGTTACGTGACAAGCCGCAACGGCCGGGTCGTAATCCAAAAACTGGAGAAGAGATTCCAATTAGTGCAAGACGTGTCGTGACTTTTCACGCTAGTCAAAAACTTAAAGCCATGGTCGATGGTGTTAGTTCACCTACTTCTGCCAATAGCGCTGCCTGATTAAGTCTTCGATTTCATGAACGATCGTGTAGTCAAGCCCTTGTTGGCACCCTTGCCACCGATTCCCGCCAAGCGCTATTTCACGATTGGTGAAGTGAGTGAGTTATGTGGCGTCAAACCGCATGTATTGCGCTATTGGGAACAAGAGTTCACGCAACTTAAACCTGTTAAGCGCAGAGGCAATCGTCGTTATTATCAACATCATGAAGTGTTACTCATACGTCGCATACGTGAATTATTGTATGAGCAGGGTTTTACCATCAGCGGAGCAAGAAATAAACTCGATGGCCCAGAGGTGTCTGGTCTGGCGCTAGATCTTGAACCTGGTGTATCTATGGATCTCCTCGCGATACGTTCTGAATTAGAGCGCGTACTCGTGCTTCTCAAAGCCTAAATCCCCTCTGATTTTTTCATTCGGCGAAAAAAAACCCGCTCTCGAAAGAGCGGGATAAATCTATATCTGAGGAGTAGACATAGAGGAGACAATACAATTATGCTGCTGTGCAGAATATAAGTCTAATTTTAAATTCGTATGGCAGACATAAAAATTAAATATATCTTTTCTTGTCACATCCAATTAAAAGCATAGTTCTTGACCTGACAATAATTGCTCTAGCGATTTCTGCCTATAATTATGAGTCAGGTTAGGCTTAATTTATTAGCAGAATGCTTATTTTTCACCTTGCGCAAGATTTTTATGTTGATTTTTAACAATATTTCCTGCATTTCACCGTATAATTTCACTATAGATACAAATTGGCATGAAACTGATTAATTGCCCGAATGCTAAGCGTAAGGGCGCTGTTTTATGTCAGTCATTATTGTTTTGTTTTTTTATTGAACCCCCCAGGAGGCGCTGTTGGCAGATTCAAATCAAAGTGGATGTCTAACGGTTGGTGAAGGTGTCGCGTTGAATGGTACTTTTGTCGTTCCGGATATTGCCTCGGTATCAGGAAGTATTGAAGGCGACATCACTGCTCGTGAATTGATAGTTTCAAGTACCGGTGTTATCAAAGGCAAGGTAACTGCCGATATTATCGACTTACGTGGTGAAATACACGACACGCTGACTGCTAGAAAATCTCTCTTTATTCGTTCAACTGGTAAAGCATTAGGCTCTGTGCAATATGCTGAAATTGAAGTGGAAAAAGGCGGGGATTTACAAGGTACACCTCAGAAGATTGATGGTGATGCTAGTTCTGAGCAGTCGTTTGGTTAATTTGAATCCAGGACCTTAACGTGTTCAATAAGCGTAAAACCGAAGAACGGGAAAATACAGTTCCTATGGATGAGCCAGTTGCAGAGCAGTCCAGCAGTGACTCCGAAATCACACCTACAGAACTTCCTATGGACGAACAAGAAGATACTTATCCAAGTTCAAATGGCGGCAATGGCGGCGCCAAGCCAGCAAATGGCAATCTCAAGCCTTCTATCATCAGTGAGGGCTTTGAATTCATCGGTGAAATCCGATCGAATGGTTATCTCACGATTGACGGCACAGTGCGTGGCACCTTGTCTTTGCATTCAATTCAAATTGGAGCAACTGGCATATTAGATGGCAACGTAACTTGCGACACTATGAACGTCAAAGGTGGATTCTCTGGCCAATTAGATTGCCGTGATTTGACTATAGGTAGTAGAGCAGTAGTCGATGGCAAAGTTAGTTTCAAGAGCATTACCATTCAACGTGGTGGTGTCGTCAAAGGCGAGCTCAAGAAAAAAGCCTGATAGGTATCAGGCTTTTTTAGTTTCTAGTCACAATAAAATTAAATTGCATCAAAGCGCCGTTATGGCGCTTTTTGTTTTTGAGCGCACTATTTTATTAGCGTGTTCTGTTTAAACACTCTTGGTTTCTTTGGCCATTTTTATCACTGCCTGAGCATCACTAGTGATAGAGGTATTGTTTTGCGCTTGAATCACTAAGCCCAACAGTTTTGCGCCGTGTTCAACACCGATGGTGCCGTAGGTGATATCGCCACGTACTTCAGAATCTTTGTGAAACTCAGCCCGTTCAGTCGCATACACATTGCCTTCAATCTTACCTGCAACCATGATGCGATAAGCAGTGATATCACCAAATACTTCACCTGATCGACCAATTGCGACAGTGACTTTCTTTTCTTTGGCAGTTTCAATATTGCCTATGACCTTGCCATCAATGCGAACACTATCAACTAGAACGAGACGACCATAGATTTCTGTTGTGGCGCCTATGATGGTGTCAAATTTTTCCTGTGTTGGGAGTAATTTAGTTTGTTTCATTTTATTGAACATGTGGATCTCTCCATCCTTTGGCTTGGTAAGCCAACGTAAATTCTGAATAATGCTCAGCTAAATCGTCGATACAAGATGCTGAATAATCAATCCCGTTCAATTTCATGCGGGAGAATTGATGAAGATTAAAATTAACTGTTGTTGAATGTAACAACTTGTGCTGGATCGAGTACGCGGCCGAAACGAAAAACTTCGTAATGTAAATGCGGACCAGTTGAGCGACCAGTATTACCTACTTCGGCGATACGCTGACCGCGCTTCACTTTCTGTCCTTCAGTAACTAAACGTTTGCTGATGTGGGCGTAGCGAGTAACGAAACCTTCTGCATGGGTTACTTCAACGATGTTGCCGTAAGTGTCTTCCCATCCAGAGCGAGTAACTACGCCATCAGCTGCTGACAAGATAGGTGTACCGGTTGCTGCGGTAAAGTCTAAGCCTTCATGGCGTGCTAATGCGCCAGTAAAAGGATCATTACGTAGACCGAATCCACTTGAAACACGATAGTCACCACCGATAGGAATACCTGTCGGAAGAGTTTGCAACCAAGTTAATTGTTTATCCCAATCTGCACGCAAGGTAACCACTGCTTTTTGTAGCTGATTAATATCAGCAGAGGTCATATCAAAATTTGCGGAAAGCGATTTATTATCGTGAATGGTGTAACGTGAAGTTGGAACAAAGGGACCGCCTTTGCCGTTTTCACCAGTGCTGCGTTTTTCACGCATGCTGCCTGGTGTTGCCATGTCCATAAAACGATTTTTAATCGTTTGTAACTGCTGTAGTTCTTGTGCAGTTGTGTTCAATGCTTCTTGTAAGGTGGCGAGTCTGCCGCGATACATGGCTTCCATGCGTTGTTGTTCTGCTTCCGTTGTGACGCCACCTAAACTGCGAGCTAACTCTGGACTAGATTCAACAGCGATTTTGAAACCAACTAAATAGAGTAAGAAGCCGGCAGTCGCACAGGCGAAAGCAACCGCACCGAAAGCGATAAGCACGCGGCGAGCAGTAATCGAAATTGTGTGTACTTTGCCAGTAGGGCCGGAAACCCACATCAACTGCATGACATTCCCACTTCTTTTAAAATTTTGTAAAACGTTTTATGTGGAGACATAAAGTCCTGCGACATGCGCGCATCCTGTCCATTCACATTCATTAGCTTACTCATAGCTAAATACGGTCTTGAATTATATGACAATTTAGAAATGTTGCGCCATAAAATAGCTGCTTATAGTGAAAATTAACGTATTGATAAAATTACTAAATTGCTATTCAAAAGTATTTCTTTTTACTTAATACTTTATAAATTATTTCTATTTTTAAAATTATAAAAATAGAAATAACTTTTGATTTGCAAGAATCTAATAACTTCGCTCTTGTTCATTAAATATTTTTATTGAACGAACAAAATATGAATAGGGCTTAGTTTTTTTGATAGTCTTTGATTAATTCAATGAATCGAACTACGCGCTCAAAACTTGAGTGTGATGTAAGGTTAAATGAATGAGAAGATGATTTCACCGCTTAAATAAGATTCAGTCGTTGCTGTTAGATTCTAAATTGATAAAACTACAAACAAGTTATGCCGTAAATTTTATTTGTTTGATAATTTTTTGCCTAATAGTAAGCATCACTTACTCATGAGTTAAGAATTTCTTATTTTCAGTAATTTGAACTCACTAGTACATTATCGACCTGTATCGACTAATTCGAATTTTATTTATCTTTGCAGTTCACGTATTTAACTAGGAGACTTTCAATGTTGCAGAAAGTAGCAGGCGCAGCAGGCGCATTCCCAAACAGCTTAACCATCGAGCAAGCTGATCCTGAATTATGGTCAGCCATTCAGCTAGAGAATCAGCGCCAACAAGATCACATTGAGCTCATCGCCTCAGAAAATTATGCTTCGCCTGCTGTGATGCAGGCTCAGGGTTCACAACTAACCAACAAGTATGCTGAGGGCTATCCCGGTAAGCGCTATTACGGTGGTTGTGAGTTTGTTGATATAGCTGAGTCATTGGCGATCGAGCGACTCAAAAAACTCTATGGTGCGAATTTCGCAAACGTTCAGGCTAATTCTGGATCACAAGCTAATCAGGCAGTTTTTTTGGCGCTTTTAAATCCAGGCGACACCATCATGGGCATGTCGCTAGCTGAAGGTGGACATCTGACTCATGGTATGGCGCTTAATATGTCTGGCAAATGGTTCAACGTAGTGTCTTATGGACTAGATGAACATGAAGACATTAACTATGCGCAAATGGAACAAATCGCGCATGAGAAAAAACCAAAACTTATTATCGCGGGAGCTTCAGCGTTTTCTCTAAAGATCGATTGGGCGCGCTTTGCAAAAGTAGCGAACGACATAGGTGCTTATCTGTTGGTCGACATGGCACATTATTCCGGCCTGATCGCTGGTGGTGCTTATCCTAATCCAGTACCTCATGCGCATATCGTTACATCAACTACACACAAGAGCTTGCGCGGTCCTCGTGGTGGCATTATTTTGATGAATGATGAAGAAATCGCGAAGAAAATTAACAGTGCGATTTTTCCTGGTTTGCAAGGCGGTCCATTGATGCATGTAATTGCTGCAAAGGCTGTCGCATTTCAGGAAGCACTGTCACCTGAGTTCAAAGCATATCAGCAGCAAGTTTTAAAAAATGCGGATGCCTTGGCCAAAGCTTTGATTGAACGTGGTTTGCGTATCGTCTCTGGTCGCACTGAATCACATGTAATGCTGGTTGACTTACGCAGTAAAAAGCTAACTGGTAAAGCAGCAGAAGCAGTTCTAGGATCAGCTCACATCACTTGTAATAAAAATGGCATTCCGAATGATCCTGAAAAACCATTTGTGACTTCCGGTATTCGTTTAGGAAGCCCAGCGATGACAACTCGTGGTTTTAAGGAAGCTGAAGCAACTAAGGTCGGACATTTAATCGCTGATGTACTCGACCATCCAGAAGATGCAACAAACATTGAGCGCGTCAAAGCAGAGGTTAAAAAATTGACCGATGCATTTCCGGTGTATTCAGCCTGATGCTCTTACTTTGAAGTTTCAACACCCCTGCACACAGCAGTGAAAAACATCACTCGCTTATTTGCATAACTGAACCGAGATTAAAGGAGTAGATCATGGCTGGACGTAATTTTTTATTTGTACCCGGACCAACAAATATACCTGATCGTGTAATGCGATCAATGATGGTGTCGATGGAAGATCATCGCTCTCCATCATTTCCTGCACTCACCCGCGAGATCATGCCGGGTTTGAAAAAGCTATTCCGTACTGAACACGGTACACCGTTTGTATTTCCTTCATCGGGTACTGGCTGCTGGGAAGCTGCTGTAACCAACACGCTATCGCCTGGTGATCGTGTATTAGCTGCACGCTTTGGTCAGTTTAGTCATCTGTGGATAGAAATGTGTACACGCATAGGTTTAGATGTACAGATCGTCGAATGCGAATGGGGTACAGGCGTGCCTCTTCAACAGTATGCAGACATTTTGAAGGCTGATACTGAGCATCGTATTAAAGCAGTTTTAGCCTGCCACAATGAAACGGCAACCGGTGTGACCTCTGACATTTCAGG
>JAIXOW010000044.1 GCA_027486615.1 Oxalobacteraceae bacterium
ACAAATTGTATATTTTTCAGATGTTTATTTGCATACATATGAGGTGTTAGGTTACGAGTACTAGGCTGGATGGAGCAGAGAGGTAGCACTGGATTTAACTCTCTGCGAATTGAAAATCCTGAGTTGAAGGATTAGCATAGGCAAACGGATTATACGGATTGTAAAAAGGGGTTTGATCGACCTGATGAACGGGTCCGGCAGCAGGAGCGTAGGGCGGGCGCGGGCCGTAGTTGGGAGTTCCGGAGTACGATCGAGGGCCAGAGGGGTATCCCGAAGTGCGGACCATAGGAGCATTGTCACGTCGGCGAGAGTGGCAGTCAACTTGGTAATGACCCTTTTTGTGGCAGTAGTGGCAAACGGTGTCGCGGTTGGCCGGAGGGCGGTTAGATGGGCCGGATGAACGATTTGGGCCGGAGCTGTTGCCATTGGAGGGTCGAGAAGAAGCAGGACGGGGACCACGGCGTTGTTTGAGGTTGCGGAGCTTGAAGGAGAGGGCATCGATTTGCTGGTCGAGGTCGTCGACATTGGTGTCCGGAGGAGCAGGGGGTGCAATGACGGGCGTGGTGGCAGGTTCAGTTTCGACAGGCATGGCCGGAAGGGTGGTACGTTTAGGTTCGACAGCAATGCGTTCCAGTTGGACAGCTTGTTGAAAAGCTTCGTATAGGGTAGCAGGCTGGAGTTTGAGGAGTTCATCACGAAGTGCGGGACGGAGGTTGGAGATGAACAAATTAAGTGCCATGTGGTTGAAGGCGGCGTCGGCACCATGTTTGACCAATCGGGATGCGGCGGCGGCGCGAACGGCAACGGGTAAGGCAACGAATTCTGGAACGTCAGTGATGGCATCGGGCCAGACGACAGCCGGAAGAGGAAAAACGCCATTGGTAACGAGGGCCTCGAGGTCGTCAACGGCCTTGACGACACGGGGGTAGAACGTGGTGACGGCTTCGGATTGACCTTGCTTGAGGTCGGCGAGGTTGACGGTGGCAGTGCGGGTGGTGCGGACGGTACTCCAGGATTCAAGGAAGGCTGGGCGGAATTCGTCCCAAGCATCACGGTTGATGCCGGTGCGTCGTAGGGAGTCGTACCAAAGTAGGGCGTTGCCACGAAGGGCGTTGTACACGAACGTGTTTGTTTGATCCGGGGTCCAGGCAGAGGTGGTGCGGGCGCGAGATACTCGTTCGATCCATTGCTCGGCAGTGAACTGGTCCTTGCCGTCGCCGGAGAAGAGAGGTAATTTGGCAAGTTCCGATTGCCGGAGAAGTTCGACGTTGGCGTTAACGTTGGCCATGGTGTGGACGAGGTGTTGATGATAAACGGTGGAGGCGGAGAGGGTTCAGCAGCAACACTTTATAACGTTGAAGTAGTTAAAAAGTGAAAAGCTGCCACCATTAAGGTGAGATACGTAGCTAGGTATATACGAAAGGACAAGTCGAGTGATCGGTTTGAATGTCGTATATTTACTGATGTTCAATGGACATGATACAACACATGTGCGCGCGAGAAAGAGAGGGAGAGAGAAAGAGAGAGAGAGAGAGTGTGTGCGCATAACGGTGAGAGGGGCGTACCCTAATCCAAGTTAAGGGCTCCAGGGTCTCACTATTATGTAAGATACATGTGCACAAACCGTGCATGCAGTATGTTAAGCATACATATGAATATAAGTGTGTATATGAAGAATATAACACGCTTATTACAATATCTCTCCGGGCTCTTATTTTCGGCCGGAGATTGAAGGACGGGGTTGATGGCCGGGAACCCGTCCGGTTCGAGCGATGTAACTGATTTCGTCCTCGTCGGTGGTGGCGGCTGGAGTGGCATGGTCTAGGCGTTGAAGGGGGACCCCAGCTTCGGTATCCTCACGGCGAGAGCGGCGTCGGGCACGTCGGGCGGACCGGCGGTGGCGAAGGGCATTACAGTACCAGCAGAAGAAGAACAAGTAACCTGCGAAAGAGAGTGCAGTTAATGTCCATAGAACAATTGAAACAGGGTTCATAGAGGTAAGGTGGGATTTTAACATTTGGGCAAACATTTGGTCGGAAGTTGATTGATTTTGGAGTGATTTAATGGAATTTTTCAATAAATTCATTTCGTCATCTGCATGACTAGCTGAATTTAGCATTTCTGAGGGGAATATATTAGTGTCTAAGGTCATGAACATTTGTAGGGGTTTGGGAGATAGACGGAGATTGCCATCAGATGTAATAGTGTTATTAATTAAGTCAATGGAACAGAAATCCGGAACGTGAATTTTGGTAATTTCAACTAGTTGTTGAGGATAGTGGGAGCCATTTGTGCATTGTATTTGTGTGATGTGTGGTGTAGGTGAGAAGATTAAGTGGTCGTTAGTAGAAAGTTGGTATACAGTTTCCCGGAGAGGGCGATATTCAATTTTACAATTCTCTATAACCCCTTGTTGATGTTGCATGAACAGGGCCCCGAGACAAGATCCGGCTAGGTCTTTTCGGAGAACTTGATGTCTGTCACAGAGGAAAATGTGGTTTTGTTGAATACACCCTGCCAAAATTGCCTGTGAAACAAGTTGATATCGAGCTTCACGACCATTAGGGGAACGGCCAACAGCAATTAATTCGGTTTCCGGAATGAAATAAAGTGAAGTTCTATTGGCTGAGGTGCGGGATAAAATATCGTTAGTGTTATGAATATGCGGATGAGGGTTAGAAGAATAGGGTTTGAAAATGGAAACAGGGTATGGAAAGGGTACATAGCGATAAAGTGTGAGCATGTGTGTGGTGGTGAGGCATGGCACATGGAGCAAAATTAAAATTTCATTGCCGACACGAAGATAGGAAGTATCCAGTTGAAAGAAATCTGTGGGTTGGGTTGGAATTATTTCTAATTGTTTAGATTTGGCTGAATTTTGCACTGCTTGTTGCAAAACCATCATTTGATTTTCGTCTAAAAGGTTAACGGCTAAACGGTGTTGTTGAAGTTGCTGAATGGTGTTAAATAAAATAGCTAAACGGTCCTCTATGAGCTTAATATTTTGTTCAAGTTTGGCATAAACTAACGCGGGATTGTACATGATTAGTGTTTGAACTATTTCGGTTAAATGTGCCATGTCTTTAATAAGTTCAGAAATAATGTGATCGTGTTTTTGTACAATGTTAGTGAGCAGAGTTTGTTGGTCAGTAAGGTCTAGAAGTTGCTTTTGTATATTGTGGATTTCATATTGATTATATAGGCCCAAAAATGTACCAATGACACCTGTGAAAAGACCAAGGCCCGGAATAAGTTGGCGTTTAGGACGAGATAAAGATTGTTTGGAAATGACAGCAAGAAAGTGGTCTTTTTGGGAAAAATTGGTGAAGGGAAGGGGGGCGTGGCGACGATTACGGGGGGCCTCAGTGGCGTTATAGGGGGCGGATGTGGGCCGGAAAGCACGGAAGGTGACAGGAGGGGGCGTGGTAGTAGTAGTAGGGGGGTAGGTATCATTAAAATAAACATCATGGAATTCTGGAAAATCTGGGTAGAAATTTTTGCTTTCTTCGCATGTTGCTAAAGATCTTTTACATGCCCACCAATGTGTGGTGAGCCGTTGGACCTCTTTGTCGTTGGATTCCCGGCAAAAGGCAAGGTCTTCTTTGCACATAATGTAGGGGGCAATCATGAAGAAGCGTTTTTGGCGAGAAGAAAATTTTGAAGTGTCAGAAGGAAGAATGTGATCAATGTATTTAACCTTGTCTGCTAGCATGAGAAGTCTGGAATCAGCAAAAGTGGCAAGGTCCCTAATGGTTTTAGTAAATAAAATTTGATTTTTGACATTAGTTTTAAGATTAATAAAATTTTCTAGGTAGCTGCTAAAGACGTTGATTTGATGTTGGAATGTAGTAATGTTAAGGGGGATAGCAATGTGGATATAGGTCATGGATGAGGCCATTTTGCCAATTTCGTCGAAAAGTATAGTGTGAGAAGGTGAGGGAGAGGAAGAGGATGTAAAAGAAAATGCTGATACTGAAGACGATGCAAGAAAAATTAAGAAAAACAGTTTATAGTATGGTTTACGATTGACCTGATAAATGAAGTTTAATGTTTTGGACGAGGTGGACGGCCTCGGGGGCGGCGAGGTGACGGCTGTTGTGGACGTTGAGGCGGTGAGGCCGGATTGAGCTGGAACGGGGGGAAGACGTTGTCCGCAGCCTCGGCGAGTGTTGGAAGGCGAGGTGGCGGAGATTGCATTGTTGGTGGAAAAGCGTTGTCTAACATGGAGCCTAGTTGTTGCTGCCATGTGTGAGTGGTTCGGGCTGAAGAGGCTGAGGGCCGAGGCCGTGATGCCGCACTGGAAGGCTGAGCCGATGATGACGGACCAGAAGTAGGAAATGATCGTAGCCATCGTCCGGAGGGTAGAAAAGAGTCCAAAGGACGGCTGGCAGATGCAAGTTCGGCGAAATTTGGCCATGGTGGCCGTCGAGGTCGTGCAGGTGCTTGCGGTGTTGCAGGAGGGGGAGGGGGGGAAGGTGAGTCTGAATCAGTAAAGTCCGGAGTGTGAAGACCAGGAGGGGGAGATTCGTCGAACAAGAAGCGGAGGTCGAAGTCGGGTGAGTGAGGTGGAATGTGAGGCTGTGGAGGCTGTATTTGGTGTGGATTAGGTGTCCAAAAGTGCGAGGAGTCGTCGTAAGGGACAGGATCGTAACGCAAGGCCGGATCTCCGGT
>JAIXOW010000273.1 GCA_027486615.1 Oxalobacteraceae bacterium
TAGAGCAATAGAGACAATTGATATTCAAGCTCTGACTTTTGATCAGATTCAGTCTCTTAATAGCTTACAAGTAAGTAATCTTACAACTGCGCAAATTGCAATTTTAACTACAGATCAAATTACAGCACTCACAAGTCAGCAAATTCTTGCGCTGACTACAAATCAAATTAGAGTTATTGAATCACAAGATGTTTTAGCACTCACCACGCCTCAGATTCAACAGCTTACAAATTTACAATTAATAGCACTGACAACTGAGCAAATCAGTGTTTTTAGTTCTTCACAAATTACACAATTTACTTCGACACAGATTAAAAACTTTTCTAGCATACAAATTAATGCGCTTACTACTGCGCAAATAATTGCATTAAATACTGCTCAAATTAAAGCTATTGATACATTAGACTTTCGAGAAATGACAACAAGTCAGCTTTATTCACTTACTTCTGATCAAGTATCAGTGTTGAATACATTACAATTCGGAGTCTTGGCTCCTATGCAACTCGCAAGCTTAGATCATAGCGGCTACACAACAGAGCAATTAGCTTCATTGTCAGGCATTCAAGTTGATGCGTTTATGAAATTATGGTGGAATCGCGATTCTGTATTGACATTACTTCAAACTCTTGCTGACCCTAATTTTTATCAAGTTGGACAAGTACAAATTGATGATTTTGAAAATCCAATTGGAGCAACCTTTGTTGTCTCTAGCGGTTTAGCAGGAATTTCATTTAACTTTTCTCGTGATGTCGGTGGTGTAATTCGAGTAGATCAAGTAAAAGTGTTTTACTCTGAATCTGGAGATTTAGGCCAGTTATTTGCTTCTACTGCTGATAAACAATTACCTGAATCAAAATTAGTATTCAATAGTGATGATATTAATTTCCAAGGTTATGAGTTACCCCCTAATGTTCGATTATCTCTGACATCAGTGAGAGATAATTTGATATCACCATTGAATACAAGCATCCTTGGATTGACTGACATACTTCTTAGTCAACAAATAAATGATGCATTAGCCAACCCTGCAGATGGCTTGCTACATTCCTCCACAGAATTTGATTTTTCTAAGATATGGGGTTCATTTAATTTCGCTGGTATGCCAGTTGATTCTATTAAAGGTATTTATTCTGGTAATTTCTCGTTCACGACTTCATCGCAATTATCTAAATTCACGACTTCACAATTAGCTCAATTAACACCAGAGCAAATTATTCCAATGAATTCGACTCAGTTTCAAGCCTTGACTGCTTCGCAAATTTCAGTACTTAATGCTAGGCAGGTAATGGCTATAGATTTTGGTGAATTATCAGTCGATCAGGCTCGTGCTATTTCTCTTTCTGCAATTCGCGATATTCCAGCTTGGGTATGGAGTTATTATTCTGAAGAATTTGATATTGGTTTTCTCGATGTTCTTACAACACAACAAATTTCTGCAGTTACAACAGGGGCTATATCTGCACTTGATACTAGAACAGTTGCGCAACTATCTACTACTCAAGTTAAGGCTTTGTCATCTGCGCAAATAGTTGCTTTTAGTACCTCAGGTATTAGTGCTTTAAATGAAGATCAACTCTCTGTTTTAGGTTCAAAATTAGCGCTTCTTTCAACGACCCAAATCACCGGATTTAATTCGTTGCAAATTCCTATGCTAAGTACTTCGCAGATTTCTATATTTAATTCAGCACAAATTCAAGTGTTGAATACTAATCAGTTACAGGCTTTTACAGAAAATCAAATTACTATTTTGAGTTCAACACAGATATCTGCACTCGATTTGTCGGCCATTAATTCATTAACTAATGATCAACTATCTTCTATAAATAGTGTTCAAATTGCGGGACTTAGTGCTACTCAATTATCATCACTCTCACAAGATCAATTACATGCATTATTTTCAAATGGATTAATTGGATTGAGTGTTGATCAAGTCTCTTCATTAAATTCCTTACAAATTAGCTTGTTATTACCTGCTGATATTTCCCGCATGAGTAGTACTCAAATTGTAGCGATTAATTTATCGGCAATGAACAGTGATCAATTATTCGCTTTATCAAGTACTACTATTGGTGCGCTAAGTATTGAACAAATTGCTTCGCTCAATTCCGCTCAGATTGGATCAATTAGCACTTTAGCTATACAGGGTTTGCAAACCAATCAAATTTCTTCACTTGATACTAATCAAATTTTTGCTCTAAGTTCTGATCAAATTGCAGCACTAAGTGCAAATCAGATAATTGGCTTTAATATTGATAAAGTACGGTCAGTCACTAACACTTTATTCGAGGCGCTTAATACGCGTACGATATCCTCACTGACTCTTGATCAAATTTCTTCACTTAGTGATCAAAATTTCTTAGGTTGGTTGACATCAAATCAGATTGCAGTCTTAAGTACCTCTCAAATTCAAGGTATATCGACGATTAATCTTACTGCTGATTTTTTCCGCGCTCTCGATAGTAATCAATTTGGTGCTTTTACTGCAGATCAAATTAGTGGAATCACAACTAATCAATTAGGTTTAATTGATACGATTAATATATCGGCATTAAATAGCACCCAAATAGCTGCATTGAGTGCAAGTCAGATTAATAGTTTTACTTCTATACAAATTGCAGCATTGCAATCTAATCAAATCGCTGTAATTGAACCATGGGATTTAGCTAATATCACTAAAGATCAAATTATGGCTATGTCCAGTCTACAAATTAGTGGACTAACTAGTTCTCAGATGGCTCAACTAGGTCATGGAAAGATTGCCGCTATTGATGTCAATGCAATCGTAGGTTTGTCTACTGCTGCAGTTGCTGCAATTGATTTAGCGGCTTTGAGAGGACTAACTGCTGACCAGATTTTAGCTATGACTACTTCGCAGGTTCACGCTTTGACTGTAGTTCAGGTGTCATCCTTAGACATTGATCAACTGGGTGCCTACAATTCAAATACGCCACTGGTACTCGACTTGAATGGTGACGGTATCCAAACCTTGTCGGCTACTAACGGCGTAATCTTCGACGTGAACAACGATGGCAAAGCCGAGAAAACAGGTTGGGCTGCAGCGACTGATGGTCTGTTGGTACGTGACTTGAATGGCGATGGTCAAATCAACGACGGTGGCGAGCTCTTTGGTGAAGGTACTGTTCTTGCCGATGGCAGCAAAGCCAAAGATGGTTATGTCGCATTGAATGCTATCGATAGCAACCTCGATGGACTGATTGATTCTAATGACGCAGCCTTCGGACA
>JAIXOW010000438.1 GCA_027486615.1 Oxalobacteraceae bacterium
TGAATTAAAGACAAGAAAGATTTAGACTATGGATGTGATATAACCTTCATGTTCTCTAGATCAGAATACGAAAATTTAGTGAAAAATTTTTTCACTTTCAGATAATTTGAAATTTTTTTTACTTTCATCTGAATATAAATATAAATGTAAATGTAAATGTAAAAAACAAATAAAATTTAAATTTAAGTTTAAGTTTAAGATTAACTTTAACTTCCGAGCCGAGTCTCAGTCTCAGTCATTTGTCATTGATCTTGATTGTTTGGGTTTGGCTTTGACTGTGTTGTATTTTTATGTTTATGAAGTTGATGGTGATGGTGATGATAATGATGACAATGATGATTATGATCTTGATGTGTATGTGTCTGATGCCATTATTTCTATTTTCTATCAGAAATGAACCCGAACTGGGAACCTGAACCTGAATTCTCAAGCTCAATTTTTAACCTAAATCCTAAACTTTAACTTTATATTCATAAAAAATAAAATGCAGGTGTTGATAGATAAATATAAAACCTTCAAACTAAAAACTCAACCTAAAAGTCATGTTAATACTAATACTAATAGTTTCTCAGACTCAGACTCAGAAAAATGATATTGGCTCTTACCAACATGCAAAATTGGAATCGAAACCAAACATCTTTTATAGTTATATTTATAGTTATAGTTATAGTCAAATAAAATTTTTATTTTTGATAACTTATACTAGGAAAGTTTCGATAGCCTAGCGGTAGCATCAGATAACATTCTATTTCACGTTCACGTTTGTTTTTGCTGGATTGGAACACACATATGTGAGTTCGAATCTCATGCTTGCGAAATTTTTTACTACTTTATTGAATTGTTAAAAAGCTGGTTTTAATGTTAATTACTTTACATTTCATGTACATGTTCATGTTCATGTTCATGTTTTAACATTTTTTCTTTTTCCGTTTACTGTTTTTCTAAGTCTAAAATCAAACAGAGTTTAGATTTAGATAAAAACATTTTCGAATTAAATTTTGAAGTTGGATTTGAATTTGGGTATGATTTAAATTTTTATCTAGAATTAGAGAATGAAACAAATTTCTTCTATATCAATTTGCCCGCAGATGAAGAAAATTGCCCATTTCATTTTCCATTTCCCTCAGCCTCAGGATACGCACATACTGCAAATGTAAAAAGTTACACTTACAACTTACACTTACATCTACATCTACATCTAATGTTCTAGCACTAACCCTAACCCTAGCTCGTATTAGTGTGTTAGTTTACGTGGTCAAAAATCTGTCATTAGCCCGAGCCTTAGCTCTATTCCCATAACAATAACAACACTAACACTAACACTAGTTCAAGTTTGCAAAGCATAAGAAGAGATGCTAGTTTAGTGTGTGTGTGTGAAGTGTTCGGTCTGTGGGTGGGTGCGGGTGAGGTATCTTTTAGTCCTGATTATGATTAGGGTTGAGGACTTCTACTTCTATAACATGCATGATGTATGCGCATGTGTATGCTTGCTTTGGAACATTATTGAAATTGAGAGAATGGGTGATGGTCATGGGCAATTTTATTCATCTGCGGGCAAATTGTGATAACATAAATTTGCATCACTTTTATTCCAGGATTTAAAATTTTACCACGAGAAGAAAATTTTTTCCGCAATCAAAAATAACTTTTTTCAATAGATAACGCTATAACTCTAATCCTAACAAAAAAATTTCTATGTCTATGTCTGTGTATGATTAAAATTTTTATCTAGAATTGAAGAAATGAAACAAATTTCTTTTATAATAATTTGCCCGCAGAGGAAGAAAATTGCCCATTTCATTTTCCATTTCCCTCAGCCTCAGAATATACGTACGTATACTGTAAATGTAAAAAGTTACACTTATAACTTACACTTACATCTACATCTACATCTAATGTTCTAGCACTAACCATTCCCTATTTCCCTCAGCCTCAGGATTGTGTATGCTGTAAAACTCACACTTACATCTCATGTTCTATCTCTAAGCCTAGCTCGTATCCGTACTTCACGTGATCCGAAGCCGTACCCGTAACCGTAACGTTGACCGCATTAATCATGATATAATCTGTAACTGTAACCGTAGCAGTAACGCGTGTAAAATTCTTTTTTCATATTCATAAATAAAATTAAAATACCCACAACCCGCACACGTAACGCGGGACAAATTCAATACATCCGCAGCGGGTCAAAGCAAGATTCATAATTACATTATAACACTAACAACTAACACTAACGCTAACCCGTAACGTGGTCAAGGTCAAAATTAATCATGATCTAATCCGTAACAGTAGGGCGGGCAAAAGTTCATTTTTCATAATTACAACATCCTCAACCCGCGCCCGTGCCCGTAGACCGATAACAATAGTAATAGTAGTTTGAAGAGCATAAGAAGAGATGCCGGTCTGGTATAGTGTGTGTGTGTGTGTGTGTGTGTGTATGTGTACGTGTTTGTTCAGTGGATGTCTGCGGGTGAGGTATCTTTTAATCTGGGTTAGGGTTAAGAGTTAAAGACTTCTATAGCACGCATGATCATGATCATCAGTCAGCACGAGTTTTTCCCATACCCATAGGATCGCGAAAGCATTATTGAAATTGAAATTTAGAGAATGTTAATTGACATGGGCAATTTTCTTCATCTGCGGGCAGATTGTGATAACATAAATTTGCTTCATTTTTGTTTCAGGATTTGAAATTTTACTTTTGCTGTGAAAACTCAAGCCTAGCCTAGCATCTTTTGTGAATTGTTCTTTTTCACTCCAAGATACCAGAAAATTTTTAACTTTTAGACCTTAAAGATAAGTTTGTTTCAAATAACAGGAAATTTTTTTACCTCAACCTCAACATCATTTAAAAGTTAATGTTAATGGTAAAGTTAAAGTATCTAACTTGAAACCAAGGTCCCAAGGGCGTCTTGTATTTCATAAAAGTATCTGTGCATAACAAGTACAGTTTAGACCGGATATCATTTAAGGAATTTTTTTGGTTCTGATAATTATCCATTGTTCAATGTCCATTTATTGATGCATTTTATCATTGGAAGTTTGGTCAACCTACCTAGACACTTTCAAAATGCCCTGCACAATGAAGAAAATATACGAAAATTGATTTTAGGTTCCGCAGAAATGCAAGTTTGAAATAAAAAGTCAAAGTAATTGTAATAGTAATAGTAATTTGTTATTCAGAAACATCTTATTTAGAATAAACAGCAGTTAAACTTAAACAATCTTCTTTTTTGTTTATTTTTTTCCATCTTTTTTACTTTTTCCTGATTCTTCATCTTCATCATTCTCATTTCTTAAATCATGTAAAGTAATTATCTGCTCTAATATATAACCCGAAAAACAATCGATATGTTGTATAAGTTCCTTATATGAACGTTCTTCCTTATATCGACAGCAGCATCCATAATGTCTATCTTTAATTTCAGATTCAGCCACAGCTTTACAGACATTTAAACGCAAACCGTTCATTGTTATCCGACAATATTCTAAGACA
>JAIXOW010000055.1 GCA_027486615.1 Oxalobacteraceae bacterium
TGTTGGATCTGCAGCTTGAGGAGGCAAGTTTTGGGTCGTTGCGAGAGAGGGGTGGGGAGAAAAAGGAGGAGGAGGAGGAGGATCAGTAGTGTTGTCCAATATTTCAAATGAGGATTGCGAATGATTTGATGCCAAATCTTGATCCATATTTTCGCCTGGACCCAAAAAGTTTCTGAAGGTTTGAAAAAGTGAAGTAGACGGTTGTTCACCATCACTTGGCCCAGCGGTTTCACCAGCAACACTGTTATTTCTTGTATTTTTTCCACGACCTTTATTTTTTTGACTTGCAAGTTCTGCATATTTTGCGTTTTGTTCAAACAAGGCCTTCATTAACCTCATTTGCGCTTCTTTGTACTCCCTGTTCTCTCTTGCCAATTGTTCCAATATTCTTGCAGATGATGAATCTGATTGTGAAGTTTCATTGCGCAAACTTTGTGATGTTGCTTTTACTTTCCATTTTTTTTGAAAATTGAATGGATTTTGATCATAATTGCCTGAGATTGCACCAGCTGGCACAAGGGCAAAGTAGATTCGTACTAAAAACAATTTATTAACACTTGTTAAACAAAGGTAAACTGAATGTATTTTGGAGTAGTGACATAATGAAAGTAGAAATATCATATTTCAGTATGAAACTACTACATTAAAAGTAATTTTTTTGTTTTAACAATGTTAATAAAATTAACCTGGCGATTCTGCTTCTGACCACAATTTGTCACTGTTTAAAAAAGTGCTGCCCGCACTCGTGTGGATGTGCAGAACATCAAATCGCCTAAAGTGATAAAGAATGTCATTTGAAGGCCACAACCTCATGATTTCTTGATAGAGAGGCAATGAAAGTGTTCCTTGTTGGACATAGAGGGCAATGTTCTTAATTACAAAAGTATATTCTTCTTTGTCATCCACAAATTGACCATCTTGTACTTTTTTTCCTCTCATGAGATAAAACGCGTCAGGAGATTTTTCCAATTCGAAATCAATTTTCCTGTCATAATATGCTCATGATTTAAATTAAAAATGTTAAATATTAATATTTAATTAATTACAATTTGCTTTATTCGGCAAATCAGAGCAATCAAAAGGTAGATATAACATTTTTAAAATAACTTATGAGCATTACGTTTGAGGAGGTAAACATTTTCCCAATCCCATGAGCTCATGGTGTAGTCGCCCAATCATCGTAAACCCCTCTGAGGTTAATTTTACCAAAAATATTTTTAACAATTTTGTGAAAAGCTAGATAGTTGATTTTTTAAAGAAAATTTAAGGACGCTCTAGCATTTCAGAACAATCATTGTTCATTGTTAGAAATAATTTGAGAAATTGACACCAGCTCTCCAAGGCCCACTTCCAAGTTGATCTTCTCTCCACCAAGAAGCTCTTGAGATAAAACCTAGATTTGAGTTCTGGTTTCTCTCATCAAATGGTTCCATGCTTCTTGTGGTGTCGTTTCTCCAACCATGACATTCAAGGAATGATGTTTTATTGTCTTGGCCAAAAGACAAAAGATTAAGTAGGTAAGCTCTGAAACAAAGTTAAGCTTAAAGTGAAATAAAGCAACAGCCAGGTGTCAATTCCATCAACATTTTACGTACAAAAAATTTCTATTGATTTTAAATAGTAAATTATAAGTTGCAGTGATTATTCTTAATTGGACCTATAGATACTTACTTAATTGGGTACATTGCTGGATTTTGAGTAAGAGGAACATCATTGATGGTGAGTTTTGATCTTGAGAAACAACTGCAAAAAATCATTATATCAAAATTTACTTTTATTCTTATTAAAAATATTAATTCGCTTTGCCATTTTTGGTCCGATTTTCACGTGCTTTAACATTTTGAAAATTGCAGAATAAGCTCTAAAGGTTATTAGTTGATCATTAATTATCATTCATCATTTTAAACAAAGTAGATTTTGATACTTTCCTGTGCAATGCATTATTTACTGGACCAACAAGGACGTCACGATCTGGCAGTGTGAGACGATCTGCTTTGAAAATTTGGATCTGAACTTCGACCATAACATTGGAGAGCTATCATTATCATAAATTAAATTAAAACATTCCGTTTTCTCTCATTTTACACTAAATTTAAGCTATATTATTTTACAATTAAAATTTAATTCTGTAAAATTTTTATGGTCAATTGAAAGGAAGGTTTTAATATAATGATAATAATACCAGGTAACAATTAGGTGCTTGCTGTCTTGAAAGTTCAAACTTATATGATTTGGACTCTGGGCTTACACCTGTTTGCGAATTTATTTTTTTCCAGTTGACAGAACCAAATCTACTATCAGTTGGTATTTCTTTGAAAAACTGTTCAACATAAGAAATGCTTGGTACTGTTTTTGCCTCACGCAAATTAGCTTCACTACTCATTGTGATAAAATTGAAATCACTTTTTTTTTAATTTGTGAATGCCGCCCAAACTGTCGGATGGTTTTGAAGACACTGGTTTTGAAGTCACTTCTTTCTCTTTCTGTACCTTTTTTGGTATGAGCTTGATGTTGGAAGACTTAATTGGTGAACTCATTAAACTAAAAATTTCATCTCCTAAAGCCTTACGTTTCAAATCTCTGTCTTTTTTAATAGCATCCAATGTGATATGTTTTTCTTTGTCTTCATCCAATATGGTTTGTTCTTCTTTGTCTTCATCCAATGTGGTTTGTTCTTCTTTGTCTGATGAATCTATTTGTCCAAAGCCAGTCTGGTCAATGTTTTTGTTTTCTTCGGTGAACTTGCTTTTATTATAGGGCATTTGGGACCCTAATTGTAAGGGTACATAGACACGAGATAATGGAGTAGCAGCAAAACCAATTCCAGGTGTATTAAAATCATCTACATAAATATGGCAATAGAATATTTTAAGGATGACGTGGGAAAGTATTAAATTCTTTTTTGATATGATTAATGATAACGTAGTACTAACGTCAAACTTTTAAAATATTTTATTAGCATAACCAGTTGGGAATTTTGAAGCTCGAATGTTTGGCACCAAACCCACGTTGTATACTGGATTACATAATTCAGGCAAAAGTCTGCTTTCCATTTTGATTAGAAATTAAAAAGAGAATGCAACAGCCATGGGTAACAATTTTGCATTTGTTTTAATAGTTTTCGCTTCTCTTCAACATCAAGTCTTAATACTTTACAAAAGTCAGAATTTTTTTCAAAATTACATTTCAGTGCTGGTAGCCGTTTAGCTCTAACGACATTTTTGTAATGTTGTTCTCTCAATTCAATGTAATCATTCAAGATTAAATGTAAAATCCTAATCAATGTGTTCATTTGTGATTCAGAAGCATTGTTTAGGCGCGATCCTTTTCCTTCATACAAATTGTAAAGAAAAATTTTGTCTCTCAGCATTAAATGTCTTAAATGGATCTTGTCAACAAAAATGTCCATAGTTTACTGTCGTCTCACATAATAGAATGTTGCCTTAAAGTTAATGTTTTTTTGGTTTATACTTGCTGAAGGAAAGTAATTAAAATGTAATTTCAGAGTTTGATTGATTGAATCCATCAAAAAAAAATCGGGATTTGAAAAAGTGCACAATTTCACACCTATTTTGGAGCCCTCAATTAAAATTGAACATATTTCAGGTGATGTAGGTTTTGGTCGTTCTTTATTTGGTTGATGAAAGCCAGTCACCACATTTGTGTGTACACTCAAAATAAAATCGGCGAGAGAAGCTTCCTTCACTTCGTAAGAAAAATTTTTCAAAGCAATCTCCCAAGTACCTGCCTGTATATTTCCGTTTTCCAATGCAAATGGCTTTATGCAAAGTTCTTCATCTTTCAAAACACCTTCAATTGTGATCACTTTAATTGGATTATTGACGCACGTAACAGGTAAAATTTGAGTCATTTCGGTTCTTCTGTTACTTTTTAGTCTTGATATCTTCTAGCACGACCCACTGATTGAATTTATTTGGATAGTAGTGAAACTTCACAAAGCCCCATTTTTGGCCATCAATTGTTTTTGTTGACAGTATTTTTTCAATTTCGAAAAAATCTGACAAGACATCGGTGGGTGCCAAATGCAGTTGAGCTGCGTAATACTGTCCAATGAGAGGTGTGTTTAGAAGGTCTGTTAGTTTGTACATGACTGGAGTTATACGATTGTCTATGTCAGAAATCCTGTAAAGCTGACCTCTCTGAAAAAAAGTGAAAGCAGTTCTAGCCAATCCGAATGCGCGCATCCCACTATTTTTGACCTACTTTACCTAGCCCCTTTTCTGACAAAAAAATATAAAGAAAAAACACAAACAGAGAAAAATACCAAAAAGCAAACGCAGAAAATAGACCCCCCTCAAATCTTTTCTCTCTACTATTACGCATTATCGTAAAGCAGAAAAAAAAAATTTCCAAAAAAAGTTACTTCATAGCTATTTACTATTGAAGGGTGCTCAATATTTTTACACTTTCGTTCAAAACAGTAAATAAGATGAAGCAGAAAAAAATGTTTTTCTCAAAAAAGTTACTTCATAGCTATTTACTATTGAAGGGTGCTCAATATTTTTACACTTTCGCTCAAAACAGTAAATAAGATGAAGCAGAAAAAAATGTTTTTCTCAAAAAAGTTACTTCATAGCTATTTACTATTAAAGGGTGCTCAATATTTTTACACTTTTGCTCAAAACAGTACTTGTTTTTCTCAAAAAAGTTACTCTATAGCTATGTAGTATTGAAGGGTGCTCAATATTTTTACACTTTTGCTCAAAACAGTAAATAAAATAAAGAAGAAAAAATGTTTGCCTCAAAAATAATTACGTAGTACTGAAGCAATTTAGTATTGAAGAGAGCTAAAACATTTAAAGTAACTATCTCAAGTATTACAGTATTTTTTCAATTTCGAAAAAAATCTGACAAGAAGCAATTTAATGGTTATTTTTATAATTTTACTTACTTTTTTAAGATACTGCTTTGAAAATGCACTTTCTTTAAAATCCAAATATACAAGGTCACCAGTTTTAAATGAACTATCTGCCTGGTTGAAGGTCTCTTCATTTTTGTTCCTCTCTTGGAGCGTTGGAGCCAAAACTGGTGTTATATTTTGTGCCAGCTGAGCTTCTCGAATTTTATAATCATCCAAATATGTATTCACTTCTATTGGTGCAATATTCCCTAGTTTAGGTACTGGCGTGTTGTTCAAGTTTGCAATAACAATAGGCAAATATTTTGGCCAGTTTTCACTTAATTCTGATTGCATAAACATGTAGAGTCTTCTCTGTGTGTAACAATTAAAGAGTTGTTTTTGGCAGTATGGAGAATAAAAGCTTCTGGCTGAATTACTTCTAGCAAGCTTTTAAATGTGACTTTTCAGTTACCCATAAAATACTTTAAACAACTTTTTAATATTCTTACTTTCACCAAGAATATGCTGTGTTCGACAACCGAGGCATGTAAAGATAAAATATATTAGCAAAACTTGTACAATCTTGAAAAAACTAATAGGAATGAGTTAGAGAGAGGGAAAGAGAAGGTGTGTGAGAGAGAGAGGGAGAGAGAGAGAAAAACTACTGCGCCAGGGAATTATAAAAAAATGTAACTTAACTTGTGGATTCCAATTTTTTTCTTGAAGATGATTTTCTTCTCTTTAAACCAGTTTGCATTGGAAATGAATTCGGTTCCCTAAGGAACATATGTGTTGTATAAATTCTCATGATTAGTAGTGTTACGCAAGCAAAATAGAATTCGATTATTTGATTTACCTGGTCAGTTTCCAGCTTTATTATTGGTGAATGAAACTTGGTCAATATTTTTTTGAATGCTCTTTGAACTGCTGGTCCAGTTTTTGACTTAAGAGGTTCAGCATACATGTGTAGGCTAAATAGATCCACCAAAAGCAGAAAGTATCGGAATCCAAATTTTGGTGGCATTTCAGCTAAGTCACCCTGAACAACTTGACCAAATGAAGTAACGACATATCTGAAAATAAATTTTGATATTTATTGACAGTAGTTTGACTATCTAAAAGACAGAGCAGAGAGAGAGAGTGTTATGAAATCTTACCGCCGTCTAGGAAATCTTCTTATTCGCCTTTGATTCATGACATATAGAGGAATTTGTTTTAGAATTTTATAAATTCGATGTAGGGCCACATTTTCATGTTTATCAAATTTTAAAAACATCTGAAAAGTTCTAGCACCACTCCAGGCACCGGGAAAGTCTGTGTCTTTATATAGATTTAATATTTGTTCATCAGATAACATTTTCAATCACAAATCATTATAAAATCAATCAATTTAAAAATAAACAACGATTTTGTTAGAAAGCAAAAGAAGCAAACTGTACCGTATGCAAAGACTTACTTAAACATCCAA